>JANLRE010000069.1:0-3394 GCA_031368205.1 Fimbriiglobus sp.
TACACAACCACTGGGATGCGTAATGGATTGACTCACTTGACCACGTCTTCGCCGCCGAACGGGTACCCTTCGTTCAAAACAGGTCCAAGTCCGAGTTGAGGGTCGTCGAGGTCAGCCTTCAATACCACCCGAAAGAGCCACTGTTTGATGTCGTCTGGGCGGACAAGTCCAATTGTGGTGAGGTGATCGTGAACGAGTTTCCGACGGACGGTTTCGTTCACCAAGACATCGAACTGTAGATCGGCACGGGATGCAAGGTCGCCACCTTTCGGGGTCGATGGCACCAACGGACGCCCCGCCAGCACCGCTTCAAGTGGCCCTTCGATTCCGACATAAATTGGTCGGCCGCCACCAAAGCCCCCTTGGCCACCACCAAACCCACCTTGACTTCCCCCAAATTGACCAGTGTTTACGACGACTACGCCTCCAATACCCATGCCACCGTTGCCACCACCAAACCCGCCACCGCCGAACCCTCCACCGCCGAACCCGCCCTTGCCACCGCCGCCCGTATTCCCGACAGCGACAACCATCGGTGGCACCGCTTTTTTCAGCGCATCCGCTTGCCTGATGTGATACTCCCGCAATTGCTTTTTCCGCTCATCGGCAGAAACATTGGCCAAGCCATTCACAAGTGTGGCCAACAACTTTAATTGCTGTCGGTACGGAACCGGCGTGTAAATACCGGGGAGCACGTCGTATACGGTCCCTTCCGCATCGCAAACATAAGTGGCGACGTTGCCCTGGAGCGTCCGAATCACTTTGTGGCCGTTGCCGAAGTCGATCGTGACGAGTGGTGCGGGGCGGACACTGACCCAGACGGGTTCAAACGTGGCGTCGATAAACTGCGCGACCTCGGGATTGGAGAACAACACGGTTCTCGCGAGGCGGGCATTGGTTCAGCAAAACTGGTGGTCGAGTTGACCCATCATGTGGAAGACGAGTACCGGCTTTTTCGACATCATGGCCGCCGCGAACGCCAACTCCGTCGTTGCGTGCCAGTGGACTTTGCCCGGTTCAACCTTGGAATTCGCTGGCTTCACAGTCGGCGTTACTGCCGCGGTAACAATCGGCGTGACACTCGGAGTTGGGACGGCGATCGGCATGGCCAGCGTCGGTGCGGGTGTTGCTAACATCCCGCCGACAAAACCTACGGCCAACACCCCGCCCAACAGGATCAGACCGATTCCACCAAATCGACGCAGCATGAGATGACTCCTCAGAAGGGATTCGCAACCGAACGTCCACTCACTGAGAGACACTGTAACAAGTTTACTTGCGCGCTGTTTAAAATAATCCGATGGCGACCCCGTCCCCTCGCCGTGATTTTGAAGAACCGCTCCGCACTGGCATCATGAACAATAAATCCACTCCCGGCGAACCGGCTGCGTAAGCTGCTGGGTGGTTAGCCTCAAGCATCAGGGTGGTTTTTACCCAGGCGACTAACGTCGCCGGTTCGCCGGGAATGTCACTTCGCGGTCACATTGCCAATGATCACTTTTTCGATGCCGTGTACTTTGCGAAGTTGAGTCGCAAACTCCCATACATCTTCATGCAATCGTGCTTGACCGCCGATGACCACGGCACGGTTGCGGAACTCGATGGTTAGCCCGGTGAAGCGTTCGTCGTTGGCCCGTAGCTCCTCGACGCTCGTTTCCAGCGTGGGTTTCGTTGATCGTGAAGGTGTGCCCGGCGCGATCGGTTCCAGCAGCCATTGCGAATGCGTGGACGGGCTGAAGCGTTGTACGATTACGGTGCCGGGGGTGCGGTGATCGACTTGGGGGCGTTGCGGTTCCGGGGCCACGTCCGCGGAGTTGGGGCGTGGCAATGCCAGCAGTGGCGGCAGTAGCGGGCGTTGCGGCATTTGGTCCGGTCGCGGTTGCACCACGAGCGACGGCAGGTTCGACGGCGTCGGCTTCAGCGCGACGGGTGGTTTGAATTCACCGCGAAGTTTCTCACCGACCATCGTTGACAGCGGGTCCGACTGGGACGGTACCCACCCCGAGACCTTCACTTCAACTAACCCCGGCAGTTTACGCAAAATCGCCCGGATCTTCGGGACGACACTTTCATCAGGCACTTCTCCGCCCACGACCGCAACCCGGTTCAACACGTCAATCGTCAGGTTCAAACCGGCCAACTCCGGGTCCGCTGCCAATGCCGCCGACGCCTTTAACCCCAGCATTTTATCGGAATCGGCGGCCAGCAAGATCGAAGGCTTCATCGGTTCCGTTGCCCATACAAATGACGCCACCCCGACGAACAAAGTCCCAGCCACGGCAAACGGTGTGAAGCGAACGACCATGATCGGCCCCTAAGGTTGGTCCGGTGGCGCGGGTGCGGCGAACCGCAACCATTTCACCGACGATAGGACATTGTCGGTCGGAAAAAGAGACGTGGCCGGATATTTGACTCAAGTTTACCAAGATCGGTAAAAATTGCAGACCATGTGGAACATCTGGCGAAACTGTTCGGTTTAGCGAAGAGCTAGGGGTTGGCGTTTCGGTGGCACCTGGGGTGTCGCTGCGCTCAACACCAGGCTAATCGCTGGCATCCCTTCAGGATGCCACGGGATGATTTTATCCCGAAGGGATTGCAGCCATTAGCCCTGGGTCGCGCTTCGCGCACCCAGGGCTAATGGCATTACACATGTCCACGACCCCGGTAGGGGTTGCAGTTGACTGGGGTATCGCTGGTTCGCTGACGAGCATCACGTTTTGCGCTCGCCCAGCGCATCGAGATACACGAGCGGTTCCCACCAGACGGGCTTAATTTTGGGGTGGTCGGCGACGATGCGTTGGGTTTTGCGCAGTGGGTCCATGATCTCGTCCCGCCACCACAGGTAGTAGAAGATGAGGAAATCGCGCACGATGTCCGGGTCGGCCACGCCGCGCGCCAGGCACCCGTTGACGAGCGAAAAGAAGTCCAGGACGCGGCTGGTTTTTTGATAGATCGCGTCGGTCACGGGATCGACTGCCCGGTGGACTTCCGGGTTGCTCAAATAATCGAGGAAGTGGTTCAACCGCTCCGCCCGGCGGATCGGCGGCAGTTGCCGTTGCTGCGTGACGAACTGTTGCCAACCCGTGTTGCGGGCGTCGCGCATTTCTTCGCCGAAGTATTGGGTACACAAGTCCAGCGAGAGCCGTTGGCGGTTCTGGTTGAAGGGAATCACGAACAACAGCACGACCGGGATCAACACCGCAACGAGCGGGCCGACGAGCGGCACGAACAGGTCTCGGACGACCTCGTACAGCGTTTTGCCACCGGCTTGGCTAATGCCAATGGCCAACAGCACCACCACCGGGACGATTACCCCGGACAAGCTGAGAACGAGTACACGGGGTGTGATGGCGGGGCTGCGTCATGATGAAAAGAGGTACAGGGACGGCGTGAT
>JANLRE010000086.1:0-3346 GCA_031368205.1 Fimbriiglobus sp.
TGGCCAACAGGTTCGACAAGCCAATACTCAGGACCGTGGCTTTCGATTCGGACCCGTGTACGATGCGATTGAACACCGGCGTGGTGACGACATTCACGCCGACGATTTGGGTCTCGATAGTCATTGCCAAGAGTGTTGGCCGCAGGTCGGCGGGCGGGTTGGGAAAGAGGGGCAGTGACAACGTGCTGTCATACCACGCTTCCGCGTGCAAATCGTTGACGACGTGTTCGAGTGCGATTTGATTCAGCCAATCCCCGAGTGTCGTGGCACTCAAACCCAACAGCGCTACCAGCCCGTGTTCGAGCTTCTCCAAGCCATTTTTGCCCGAATGCACGAGCTTCGAGTCATCGACCAAGGTGCGTTTTTTGTCGCGGTCGGTGTGGCGTCGGACGTGTGGCTTCAGCGTGTCCCATCCGGCTACGTCGGACGCCGGCAACTTGACCGCGACCGCCGCTTGCAACAGGGGACCGAGGTTCGGCCCGTACCCGGCTTCATCAATTCCCACTACCCACGGCATCGGTTTCCCTTTCTGGCGTTCACGCAACCCGCTATCGTATCCGCACCGCGCCCCACAGCCCACCCGGAGGACGCCACCGTGGCGATGATGACCGACAACCTATTCCTGAAGATCATCAGCAAGCAAATCCCGGCGAAGATTGCTTACGAAGACGAGCTGTGCCTGGCGTTCCACGACATCAACGCGAAGGCACCGATCCATGTGTTGATTATCCCGAAGACGGTGATTCGCACCCACGCCGACGTGACCGAAGCTGACATCCCGTTGCTCGGCCATCTGCACATTGTCGCGGCGAAGTTGGCGGTCAAACTCGGCTTGGGTGACGGCTACCGTCTAGTAATCAATTGCGGTGAACACGCTGGCCAAACCGTACCGCACCTGCATTTACACTTGATGGGTGGCCGCGATTTCTCATGGCCTCCGGGGTGAGTATTGTTACCTGAAATGGACAACACGGAACTGATTTTGATCCTGCGCACACGCCTTGCAGATGTGGAAACTCGCATCGTGGCGGCGTGCCAACGGGCTGGGCGACTGCGTGAAGATGTCACGTTGATTGCGGTTACCAAGACCGTCAGCCCGCAAGTGGCCGCGCTGTTGCCGGAACTGGGGATTCACGATTTGGGCGAGAGCCGACCGCAAGAATTGTGGAAGAAAGCGGATGCGATTGCCGGCGTTCGCTGGCACCTGATCGGCCACTTGCAACGCAACAAACTCGACAAAACGATTCCGCTCGTGTCGCTGGTCCATTCCGTGGACAGCGTGCGCGTGTTGGAAGCACTGGATGCGTTCGGGACGAAACGCGGAACTCCCGTGCGGGTACTTCTCGAAGTGAATTGCAGCCGTGAGGACGCGAAAGGCGGCTTCCGCCCGGACGAAGTTTCCGCCCTCGGTGACAAGGCGATGTCACTGCCGGGGGTGCAACTCGACGGGTTGATGACGATGGCGGCGAACCACGACGATCCGCAACTGTGTCGCCCGACGTTCATCGAACTGGGCAACATACGCGACCACCTTCGCAGTGTCACCGGGTTGTCACTACCCCATTTGTCGATGGGGATGAGCAACGATTTTGAAGTGGCTATCGAACACGGTGCGACGTTCGTGCGGCTCGGCAGCACGCTGTTTGAAGGACTGACATGAATCAAGCATGCTCACGCAGAGTCGCAGAGACACAGAGAAATCAAAACAGTTTAAGCAGCGGTTGAAGAACTCACGACACGGATCGCGGCAAAATTGGTATAACGACGCCATTTGCCACTACGACTGAGCCATTCGCACAGTGCCACGCCGCCCGCATACGGCACCAAACCCGCACCAATCGCAGTACCGATCTCGACCCACGATGCGGACACTTCTCCCCACATGAACCACACTGTCAGTGGTATGACACTCACCAACACCGGGCGTACCCAGACCAAAAGGTATTCGCGTGCGGTCACGTTCAGGATTCGCATGGTGTAGGCCAACACGAACAGGCAGAACAACATGTTCGGCACCGCGACCGCGATGGCAACGCCTTCGACACCGAACGGAAGGATCAACGCTGCGGTCATGGCGATGTTCAACGTCGCTTCGACCAACGCGACTCGGGCGAACAGCTTCAACTTTCCCAACCCGTACAGGATGCGAGACGCCACCGATTGTGCCACACCTAGCGATAGCGTCAGTGCGAGAATTGCCACGGTCGGGAAGCTGCCGTCCACAAAGTCCGGGCCGACCCACTTCGCCAAAAACGGCTTGCCGAAGCACCACAACCCGATGTTCACCGGCAACACGAGGTACAGCATCCACCGCGTGCCTTGCAGGAACAACTTGGCGATCCCGGCGTGGTCGCCGCGTGCTTCCATCGCACTGACACCGGGCGTCAGCGTAGCCGTAATCGTGCGGAGCAGAGTCTTGGCGTACTCGACGAGTCGCGCAGCCGTGGCGAAGTACGTGACTTGCCCGGCGGGTAGAAACAGCCCGACGAGAATGGCGCCCGTTTGCACCGTGATGCGGCCCGCGAGCATCGCCAGGAACGCATCTGTGCTGTACCCGCGCACCTCTTTTAACGTGGCACGGTCCACATGCACCCAGGCGAACTTCAAGCCCGGCAAGTAACGAAAACACAACCCCGCGAACGTCACGTTCTCCGCGAACGTCACGACAGTGTAGACGATCCCGAGTGGCATTAGCCCGACTTGCGTGTTCACCGCAACGACGATCCCCGCTGTGCGAATCAGCAGGAAAATCACCCGCACGAGGCTCTTTTCGGGGTAGCGTTCGAGGCCATCGAGAATCGACGGGAAGACACTCAGCGGCAAACTCATCGCCAAATTCGCCAGCATCAGCAGCATGAAGGGCAACACGTCGCCGGTGCCACCGGCCTTGGCATCCAGGCGATCGGACATGGCGAACAAGACTGGCAAACCCAACAACATCGCCGCACACCCGGCCAGGATGAACACGGCCAAGCACGACGAGGCCAGCCGGTTCAACCCGACGCGGTCCGCCGTGACGTGGTGCTTCGCCACGTAGCGCACCAAGCACGCGGCCACGCCCATGTCGAGTAACGTGAAGTAGGCCAACACCGATTCCACGACGCACCATACGTCGTAACGAGCCTTGCCGAGTGAATCAATCAGATAGGGTGTGAGGAAAAAGCTGACCGCCAACGTGGCCGCAAACGCGAACCAATTCGTGGCCGCGCCGAGAAGAAATGACCGCCGGGGTGGAACGTCCATGTTCACCAAAAAGTTGCCAGGGTTTCTGAATTCCCGGCGAACCGGCTGCGTAAGCTGCCGGGTGGTTCGCCACAGACAGGTGGTAGTCCACCCGGCAGCTTAC
>JANLRE010000151.1:0-5484 GCA_031368205.1 Fimbriiglobus sp.
GATTGACTATTAATATGTTCACGTTACCAGCTGCCGCAACTGCTTTTGCAGGTGCTTGGATTTCTAGCAGCGAGGATGTATCTGCAATGACATGTGCGCCATGCTCAGCAAAAACTTCATGGCTCCTCGCTGCATTAGCTAATCCCAACGCCCCGACGCCCAAAACGTTCGATGCGAACCAGCTCTGTGACGACTACCTGAAGTCGGCGGAACGGATGCGACCGTTCGTGACCGATACGTCGCGGGTGTTACTGGACGCCTTGAAAGCGGGCAAAAAGATACTGTTTGAAGCCGCCCAAGGGAGCCTGTTGGATGTCGATCACGGGACGTTCCCTTACGTGACGAGTAGCAGCAGTTTGCCCTCGGGCATCTGGAGCGGGACCGGCGTTCCGGCGCGCAATCTGTCGCGGATCATCGGCGTGGTGAAAGCGTACACCACCCGCGTCGGTCGTGGCCCGTTCCCGGCGGAATTGAACGACGGGCCGGACGGCATTGGCGAACGCATCCGGAAGATTGGTCGGGAATACGGCACCGTGACCGGGCGCCCGCGCCGTTGTGGTTGGTTCGATTCGGTGGCCGTTCGCTACACCGCAGCGCTGGCCGGGGCGGACGAGATCACCGTGATGTTGCTCGACGTGTTGAGCGGGCTGCCGGAGTTAAAGGTTTGCACGGCCTACGAGTTCAACGGCGAAAGAATCACGCACTTCCCGAGCGATGCGTACAAACTCGAACAATGCAAACCGATTTACGAGACGCTCCCCGGCTGGACGGAAGACATCACGACGTG
Organism: Fimbriiglobus sp.; assembly: GCA_031368205.1. Lineage (GTDB taxonomy): Bacteria > Planctomycetota > Planctomycetia > Gemmatales > Gemmataceae > Fimbriiglobus. The sequence continues at coordinate 788 of JANLRE010000151.1, forward strand.
CCGCAAGTTCGCCGACTTGCCGAAGGCGGCGCAGCGGTACGTGGACCGCATCCGGGGACTGGTCGAACTTCCCGTCGCGGTGGTGTCGGTCGGCCCGGACCGCGCTCAGACCATCCTGTTGAAGTAACCGATGCTTGCACCGAACCACGACGCTTTCGCCTACGCCACTTCTCTCGGGCTAAACCCCGAGAAGTTGCCACGGCACATCGCCATCATCATGGACGGCAATGGTCGGTGGGCGGTGGAACGCAATCGGCCACGTATCGACGGCCACCTGCGTGGCGCGGAGATCGTCCGCAAAACCGTCACCGAGTGTTGCAAACTCGGCATCGGTCAACTGACGCTGTACTGCTTCAGCGCGGAAAACTGGAAGCGGCCCAAGCTCGAAGTTGATTTCTTGATGGCGTTGTTGAAACAGTATCTGCTCGATGAACGTGAACTGATTCAGACGGAGAACATCCGCTTCAAGGTGATCGGCCGTCGCGACGGTCTGCCGGATGATGTCTTGGTGGAGATGGATCAGAACATTTCCATGAGTACGAACAACGCGGGACTGACGCTGTGCTTGGCGATCAACTACGGCGGCCGGACCGAAATCGTGGACGCGGTGCGCAAACTGGCAGCCCAGGTTCAGCGGGGCGAACTTCGTCCGGATGAAATCGACGACGCACACATCGACGCGGCTCTCTACACCGCAGGAATGCCCGACCCGGATTTGCTCATTCGCACGGCAGGTGAGATGCGGATCAGCAACTATTTGCTCTGGCAAATTTCGTATGCGGAGTTATGGGTAACGCCGATCTGCTGGCCGGATTTTGAACCACCGAAATTACACGAAGCCCTCGCCGACTTTGCGAAACGCAACCGGCGGTTCGGTGGCTTAACCAATGTGCAAGGAGCCGTGTGATGGCAACCCCGGTTTGTGAATCCACCCATGTTGCGTAAGCGGCTCATCGCTGGTTCAATATTGGCTGCCGCGATCGGCGGCGTTCTGGTCGCGGATTCCCATCTCTCGCCGTGGTTCCCTTGCTTGCTCGTCGTGGCAATGCTGGCCGGATTCCTCTCGACCCGCGAATTAGTGGCGTTGTTGCCGACCGAGACAAAACCGTCGTTCGCGTTCTGTTGCGCGGGTGTGCTGAGTGTGTTGGCTGCGAATTGGTACCAGCCGCTAAAAAGCAGCTTCCCCTTGCCACAATTCGCCGACCCGTGGCACCCGGTGTTCTTGGTGTTCACGACGTTTGTGATCGCCACGTTTTTGTTCGAGATGAACCGCTACCGTGAACCGGGGCATTCCGTAGTTCGCATCGCGCTAACGATCTGGGCGGTTGCGTACCTCGCGCTGTTACCCAGTTTCTTCCTGCGAATGCGCTGGTTCGACGGCGGGTTCGACACCACCCTTTCCAGTTGGATGCTCGCGGTGACAATTTTTGTGCCGAAGTGCGGTGACATTGGCGCCTACTTTACGGGTAAAGCAATCGGGCGAATTCCGTTCGCGCCGCTGTTGAGTCCGAAGAAAACCTGGGAAGGTTTCATCGGCGGCTTACTAGCCTCGGTTGTCACCGCCGTTGCCGTCGGGGAGTTCGTGCCGCTGTTCCGGTACGGCGTTACTGAAGCCGTCGCGTTCGGGGTGGTTGTGGGCATCGTGGCCGTACTCGGCGACCTCGCGGAATCGCTTATCAAACGAGATTGTCAGACCAAAGACGCCGCGAAGAGCATCCCTGGCTTCGGCGGGTTACTGGATGTGATTGATTCCGTACTGTTCGCCGGGCCGGTGGCGTATGTCTGGCTCAACCGGAATTAGCGGGTGTAGATAGTTTCTTTTGGGTATCAGTCGCAACCTCACCCCTGGCCCCCCTCTCCAAAACGGAGAGGGAGAAGAGCGGTCTTCTCTCCCCCCGTCTGCGGGGGGATTAAGGGGGGTTGATGGCTACCTCCCATAGCAGGGATGTTTTTGCCTCGGGTGGCGGGTTCGACCCCACCCCGGCCCTCCCCGCAGACGGGGAGGGAGAAAGAGAGGTCTTGCTTCCCTCCCCGTTTCGGAACGGGGCTGGGGTGGGGTGGATTTGATAGTCAACCGGAATTAGTCGTTGCCTAGCACCGAAAATGCCGTGATTCTTGGTAACCTATTGCCAGTGACTGCCTTTCTTCTTCTTTGTTCGGAATCCGTGGTGAAACAGGGTGACCTGATGACCGATACTGCGACCGTAACCCGGAACCTCACGCTCGACAGCCGTGAAGAAGCGCTCGGGTTGTGTGGTGTGCGCGATCAATACCTGCCCATGATCCGTGACGCCATTGGTGTGCGGGTGGTCGCACGTGGCGATCGGTTGCAATTGGACGGCACGGAAGAGCAGGTCGGCCAAGCGGAACGGGTCTTTCAACAACTCCGCTCGATCTTGCGCAAAAATTCACGGGTGAACCCGGACGACGTGAAGTCCGTGCTGGAAGTGATTCGCAACGGCGACGGCCGCGTCGGCTCGACGGCGTTTGCCACGGGCGACTCCGGTAAATACATGCGGCCCCGCACGGACGGCCAAGGGCGGTACGTTCAGGCGTTGAAGACCCACGACATCGTGCTAGCGGTCGGCCCTGCCGGGACCGGGAAAACGTTTCTGGCCGTCGCGTGGGCGGTCACGCTGTTGCGGAGCGGGCAAGTCAAAAAGATCGTGCTGGTTCGCCCCGCCGTCGAAGCGGGGGAACGGCTCGGGTTCTTGCCGGGCGACCTCATTGCGAAGATCAACCCGTACCTGCGACCGTTGTTCGACTCACTCAACGACGTGCTCGACATCGACCTCGTCAAGCGCTACATGGAAAGCGAAATCATCGAGATTCTACCGCTCGCGTACATGCGTGGCCGCACCTTGAACAACGCCTGCATCATTCTGGACGAAGGGCAAAACGCCTCGGTGTCGCAGATGAAAATGTTCCTGACCCGGATGGGCCACAACTCCAAAATCATCGTCACCGGCGACATGACCCAGGTGGACTTACCACGCACGATCCGCAGCGGATTACAAGATGCGGTGAATCGGTTGAAGAACATCGACGGGATTTTTGTGATGCACCTGGACGAAGCCGACATTGTCCGCAACCCGCTGGTCGCAAAAATCGTCGCCGCCTACGACGACGACGCCAAACCCCGGCGAACAACGGGTGGGTGACCGAACCGAGCAAGAACTCAAGGAAAACCATCGCCCGGTTGCAGGATGAGGAAACCGGGCTAGAATCACGGCGAATCGTTCGTTGTTGTCAGGATGTTCACCATGTCGGCCAGAACCCAGGATGGGAACTTCACACGCGGGCTTTTCGACTCCGAAACCTTCAGCGGGTTCGGGCCAAGTCACTTCCGACCCCACGGTGAAATCCCGCTGGGCAAGGTCATCCGGCAGCGAGTTCAGTCGAAGCTGAAAGAGGCCGTCCGCGAACACGCCCCGAAACACCCCGGCGTGTACGGGATGCTCGATTCCAAGGGCCGCGTCGTTTACATCGGCAAGGCGAAGTGCCTCCGGACCCGGTTGCTCAGTTACTTCCGGGCCAACAGTCGCCACCCGAAGGCCGGGAAAATTCTCCGGCACACCCGCGTCCTGGTTTGGGAAGAGACCGCCGACGAGTTCGCCGCACTGTTGCGCGAACTCGAACTCATTCGCCACTTCCGCCCGCGATTCAACGTCCTCGGAATGCCCGGCCCGCGACGCTACATCTACCTCTGCCTCGGTCGTTCGCCCGCACCCTACGTCTACCTCACCCGCCAACCGACCGGGAAAGAACTGGCGTCGTATGGCCCGCTCGTTGGCCGGGGTCGGGCGATGGAGGCCGCCCGACGCATTAACGACTGGTTCAAACTCCGCGATTGTGCCCAGACCATTCCGATGGTGTTCGCGGAACAACGTGAGCTATTCCCCCTCGATTGTGCGGCCAAGTGTTTGCGGTACGACATCGGCAATTGCGTCGGCCCGTGTGCGGGGTTTTGTACCCGTCGCAGTTACGGTGCAAACTCGCGGGCTGCGAAGGCATTTCTGGACGGTGACGACCGTTCGGCCCTGAAGAAGCTGACCAAGCAAATGGTCAGTGCGTCGAACGAATTGAAGTTCGAGCAGGCCACCGCGATCCGTGATCGGCTGCTGCTGCTCACGTGGCTCGATGACCGACTCACGTTCCTGCGCAACGCCCGCAAAGGCGGGTCGTACATCTACCCCCTGCCTGCCGCCGATGGCCGCGTGACGTGGTATCTCATCCACCGTGGCGAGGTCTGGGCCGTGACCCGTGAACCGCACGACGAGGCTGCCCAAACCTGCGCGATCGAACTCATTCAACACGTGTTCAACGAACCCGCCGCCGAAGCGGTCATCACGCACAAAACCGTTGATAGCGTGCTGCTCGTTCACGCCTGGTTCCGTAAAAACAGCGACGCGAAATCGACCCTCCTCACTACCAAGCAAGCCATCGAGCAATGCCGCTCAAACGGGCTACCGGCTCATTTGAGTTCCTCGAAGGTCTGATTCAGAATCGGGTACTTCTTCCACGTGTGGAACCGCCAACCCGGCGGACCCGCGTTGCTCCATCCTTGTGACGAGGGAAAAACCTCCTGGGCGTGTGACAAGGGGTTGGTGGGCGGTTGCCGCACGTCTTTGGTTTCAACCCCACCGGGGTTGTTCCCTTAGCCCAGGGTGAAACCCTGGGAACCCGCCACACCGAGG
>JANLRE010000248.1:0-3642 GCA_031368205.1 Fimbriiglobus sp.
GTGCGAACGCCTTCTTTTTCGCCGCTCTCACACCGACCATCATCGCGCCGACCTACCCCGGCGTGTTGTGAACCGCGTCACTACCGAGTTGCTGAATCGTGATACCCGCCGTGTTTAACGCTTCGTCGATGACCGGCAACAGGTTTCGCAGATGGGCACGACTCGCAATCTCCGGCACCACACCGCCAAACTTAGCGTGTAGATCGTTTTGCGATGCCACGACACTCGACAACACGCGGCGGTCTTCCGTGAAGACCGCCGCCGCAGTTTCGTCGCAGGAGGTTTCAATCGCTAAAAAATACACGACGGCACTCAGCGAGGTTTGCGGGGCGGCAGTAACAAAATCGTCGGCAGCTTAATGTGGCCGAATTGCTCGAAGTAATACTTAAACTTCAACTCTCGAACGTCACGCGGAACACCCACCTTGAACCGCACCCGTTGTGGCCCCTGAAGCTTGGAATCGTCCGATCGGATTGCTTCACCGTCACGCATCAGGACTAAATCGTGCAGCTCAAATTCGACATCGTCGTCGTTGTCTGGGTTGCTAAATGATGTCTTCGGTGCATCGAACGGAACGAGCCGCAAGTCATCGACATCCCAAAGTTGCATTTCCTTCGCCTGACTCGCATCCGGGAAAATGGTCGCTTCGATTTCAACCCATTGGCTGTCGTGAAGTAGGGCCTGCGCGTCGGCCCGGTCATCGTCGTCAAAGTCTTCCTCGTTGCCGCGATCACTCACTTTTGCGGCCCATTCCCGGATTGATTCAGGTATTTCAGTCGGCTTCACCGCGTGAATGTCCGCCGTGGAATTCCGGAGCACACGGCTCTTGCCATCGAACATTCCCTTGGCAAGATTCTTGAGATTCCCGAGACTCCGGGTGATGTAAAACTTCGTCCCGAACACGAGCACCAAGAACGTCGTCGCTGAGGCCAGCAAAGCCTGCCACCACTCCAAGTAAACGAACGCAGCCACCGTGGCCACGATGAACGTGAACAGCGCCGCGAGAATCAAGTAAGCGATACGGGCGCACATATTCCGTGTTCCTCGGGCTACAGCGGTGCTGGCTCTTTCCAGTTCTTCGCCTGTCGCCAGAACGCCAGCGGGTTGTCATACACCACCTTCTTAATTATCGCTTCGGGGTGCCCACGTCGCTTCATTTCTTGAATCAATTCTGGCACCGCTAGCGGATCCGATTTGCCCCAATCACCCGCCGAGTTGACCATGATGCGATCCGTGCCGACCATTTCGAGAACGTCCACCGCCCGAGCCGGCGTGCACTTCGTCGTCGGGTACAACGTCATCCCGCACCAGAACCCGTTGTCCAGCGCCAACCGTACCGTGTGTTCTTCGACGTGATCGACACAGACCCGATGGGGTTTGACACGCGGATCGTTCTTCAGCATGTCGATAATCATCCGCGTCCCCTTGAATTTGTCTTCCAAGTGCGGCGTGTGAATGAGGACCAATTCGTCAGTCTTCATCGCCAAGTCGAGATGTTCTTGGAAGATAATCGCTTCGTTGCCGGTGTTTTTGTTCAGTCCGATTTCGCCAATGCCAAGTACGTTCGGTCGGCGCAAAAACTCCGGAATCAACGCAATGACTTCCCGCGACAAACTCACGTTATCTGCCTCCTTGGCGTTGATGCACAGCCAGCAATAGTGCCGGATGCCAAACAGCGCCGCCCGTTTCGGTTCGTACTCCGTCAGTTGCCGGAAGTAGTCATGAAAAGCGACCGCCGACCCCCGATCAAACCCCGCCCAAAACGCCGGCTCCGAAATCGCGGCGCACTGCGCATAAGCCATCCGCTGGTAGTCATCCGTAGTCCGCGAAATCATGTGAATGTGCGGGTCGATGTAGTTCATCTTGTCTTTTATCCCTTGTTTTCAAGCTTCCGGCAACTGCCATTGGGCAAAATTAAAATGAACTGAACGGGATCAGTCGAGGAATTTTACCCTGAAGGCCGGGCGCAAACGGTCGGTCAGCTACTGGAAAATCCGCAGACAGGCGGTGAATAACATCGTACCTCATACTGTTTTCCTGGCAACAAACGCCGCCGCTTTTTAGGGTGTCTCACATTCGGAAACAATTGCTATCGGTCATTTCCTGAAAGAGGCTTTTCACCCGTACCTCCGTGCCCGCCAAACTTGGGGAGTTCGATATGATTCGGCAATCGGCTTGCGGGATCGGTGGCCGCTGAACTCTGTGGATGGCGTTGGCATTCAACCTCCGTATCATCCGAATTAGGGACTAGCCAAGTGATAAGAAGATTGGCCTCGGAAAGTTTGATACTTTGCTCTTAAAAGGGGTTCGCTCCATGTCCGGTGATCCGTGGTTTCAGTCGTTGTTTGCGGAGCGTATTGGCGGGGTGGCCTATGGGAAGGGCACGGAGATTTACAAGTTTGAAAAGATCAAACGCGCCAAACGTAAGGCACTGGCGGACTACCCGGATCGGCAGTTGCTCGACTTTGGTATCGGCGAAAACGATGACATGGCGCACGCGGTGGTGCGGGATCGGATGAAGGCGGAAGTCGATCGGGTGGAGAATCGCGGGTATGCGGACAACGGGATTGCCGCTTACAAAGAAGCGGCTGCGGCGTTCATGGCCCGTCAGTTTGGTGTGACGCTGGACCCGGTGACGGAGGTGTGTCACTGCATCGGCTCGAAGCCCGCTTACGCCATGCTGCCAGCGTGCTTCATCAATCCGGGTGACGTTACGCTGATGACCGTGCCGGGTTACCCGGTCGCCGGGACGCACACGCGGTACTACGGCGGCGAGGTGCATCGGTTGCCGTTGCGGGCGGAAAACGGGTTCTTCCCGGACCTGGATAGCATTCCAACCGACATCAAGAAGCGGGCGAAACTGCTGGTGATTAACTACCCGAACTCGCCGACGGGGGCGGTGGCCACGAAGGACTTTTACAAGCGAGTGATTGATTTTGCGAGAGCGAACGAAGTCATCGTCATGCAAGACGCTGCCCACATTTTGCTGACGTACAACGGGGCGCCGCTCAGCTTTTTGGAAGTGGATGGCGCGAAGGATGTCGGCATCGAAGTGCATTCGATGTCGAAGGGGTTCAACATGATCGGTTGGCGCCTGGGTTGGGTGTGCGGCCATCCGAAGATTGTGCAAGCCTACGCCGACGTGAAGGACAATAGCGATAGCGGGCAGTTCATGGCCGTGCAACTCGCAGGCGCCGAGGCACTGAGTCACCCCGAGATTCCACACCAAATCAAGGCGAAATATCAGCGCCGTCTCGAAAAGCTTGTGGCCGCGTTGAAAGCGGTAGGGTTCACCGCGACGATGCCGGGGGGCACGTACTTCTTGTATGCCAAATCTCCCCGCGCTGCTGGTGATCGCCCATTTGCGAACGCGGAAGAGGCATCGCAATACCTCATCACCGAACAGTCGGTGTGCTGTGTGCCGTGGGACGACGCCGGTGCGTTCCTGCGGTTCTCCGTCACGTACATCGCCCGCAACGAAGCGGAAGAGGATGCGTTGATGATCGAAACCGTGGCGCGGTTACGCGGCATGAAGCTGGCGTTCTAATTTTACGAACGATCACACACAACTCCCACTTAGCGCGAGTCGATGGTACTGGTTTGCCGTTGCCATCGACCGCCGCAAACCCCACAATCGTCGCA
>JANLRE010000265.1:0-3536 GCA_031368205.1 Fimbriiglobus sp.
CTTCTGCAACAAGGTAGTTGCTGTCACGCATCACGAAGCCTAAAATTCAACGCAGTTCGACTATTCAGTTCACCCGTCTCAACTTGGAGTCTTCGATGTTGCCTTCCGTTTCCCGTCGAGACTTTCTAGCCGGTGCGGTCACTGGCGCCGCATTGCTGGCGACAAACCGCTTGTCGATCGCTGCCGAAGATAAAAAACCACTCTTCAAAATCTCCCTGGCGCAGTGGTCGTTGCACCGCGCGTTCGGTCGCCGTGGGAAGGCCACACTCGATCCGCTGAACTTCGCCTCCATCGCGCACACTGAATACGGCATTGACGCGGTGGAGTACGTCAACCAGTTCTATGCCGCGAAGAAGAAGGACGAAAGCTACTTGAAGGATCTCAAAAAAGTGGCCGACGATAGCGGCGTGCGAAGCGTGCTGATTATGTGTGACAACGAAGGGGCGCTGGGCGATGCGGATGAAGCGAAACGCAAAATCGCAGTGGAAAACCACTACCGTTGGGCGGAGTGGGCCAAGTACCTCGGCTGCCACTCGATCCGCGTCAACGCTTACAGCACCGGCACCTACGACGAGCAAGTCAGCCGGGCAGCGGACGGCCTACGCAAACTGACCGAGTTCGCTTGCAAAATGGACATCAACGTGATCGTGGAAAACCACGGCGGGCTGTCCTCGAACGGCGAATGGCTGACGGCGGTGATGAAGAAAGTCGATCACAAGTGCTGCGGCACGCTGCCCGACTTCGGCAACTTCAGTCTGGGTAACGGTAAGGAATACGACCGCTACAAGGGCGTCGATGAAATGATGCCGTATGCCAAGGGTGTTTCCGCGAAGACCTACGACTTCGACGACAAAGGCAACGAGACGAAGATAGATTACCGCAAGATGCTGGCAATTGTTTTGAAGAAGCACAAGTACAATGGCTTCCTCGGGATCGAGTACGAAGGCGCCGGACTCAGCGAACCGGACGGCATCAAGGCGTCGAAGAAATTGCTGGAAGCGATCCGTGAAGAAATGTCGAAGTAATTGCGATTACGAGGTGACCCATGCCGCTTTACGTTTACGAAGTTGTGCTGCCGGACGGTTCCGGCGGCGAACAGTTTGAACTGCTGCAATCCATGCGGGAACCCGTATTGAAAAAGCGTCCCGAAACCGGCGAGCCGATCCGTCGCATCATCGGGACGCCGAACGCGCCGAAGGGGTGGACCGATTCACAAGGCAAGGCCACAACCAGCGATGGAAACCTCAAACGGCTTGGGTTCACCAAGTACGTGAAAGGCGGCAACGGTAAGTACGAGAAGCGCTTCGGCACCGGCCCGGATGCGATCTCAAAACCACCGTCGGGTTCGTGAGTTGCGTCGTGATTTAGACTTCATCCCAAGGCTGTTTCGGTCGGTTGGCGACTGCGACCGCTTCTTTTGCTTCCTTAACAAAGCCGAATGCGGCGTAGCCCAAGAAGACCAACAACGCCACGCCACCACCGATGGCGACAACGCGATCCCGTTCTTTTCGTGCGGCGACCGCCGCAGGGGTTTCGGGCGTCGAACACCCGCCCGTGCCTCACCCCGCCTGAATTGAGTTGGGCGCAAACAACTCGGCAGCCATCGCAAGGCACCCGATGATAACCAATCGTTTCATGTGAGACTCACTTCAAACTGTGGGTAAAGTATTCATTCCCAGTGCGCAACATCTCGGCGTCACCAGTGAATGGCACACAAGTATATCGCATGAAATGCGGTAAGATTTGCGGATTCCGACGGATTTGCGATGGCGCTGTTTTGGCGAGAGTTGCTTAGAGACTATCGACCCGTAGCATAACCCCATAACAGTGTGCCAATGGATCCTGGCGAACCGGCTGCGTAAGCTGCCGGGTGGCTGCCACAAGCAACTGGTAGGTTTCACCCAGGCGACTCACGTCGCCGGTTCGCCGGGAATGTCAAAATCCAGCGGGACACTCACCCACCATAGACACCCGGAGATAACACCATGACCGCCGCGACGACCTACCGCCCGTTTTACATCAATGGCCAGTGGTGTGATTCCATTTCGGGGAAGCGATACAGCGTCACGAACCCGGCGACGGAAGAGTCGATTGCGGAGGTCGCGTTTGGGTCGCGGGACGATTGCCGCAAAGCGATTGACGCTGCCGCGAAAGCGATGCCCGCGTGGATGAAGACGACGGCTTACGACCGCGCCAAGATACTGAAAAAGACCGCCGACCTGATGCGTGAACGGGCCGACGCGATGGCCCGCACGTTGACGATGGAGCAAGGCAAGCCGTTGCCCGAAGCGAAGGCCGAAGTGCTGCACTCGGCGGACACGTTCGAGTGGTTCGCGGAGGAAGGCAAGCGGATGTACGGGCAACTCATCCCGAACAGTGCCCCCGGTAAACGGCACCTCACGTTGAAGCACCCGGTCGGCGTCGTCGGGGCCATCGGGCCGTGGAATTTCCCAATCACGTTGCAAGCGCGCAAGATCGCGCCAGCTTTGGCAGCGGGTTGTACGATCGTCTGCAAGCCGGCCAGCCAAACGCCGCTTTCGCTTGCCAACGTGTTCGATTGCCTCATTGATGCGGGGATGCCTGCGGGGGTCGCCAACTTCGTCGTCGGGCCGGGTGCGGAGATTGCCGAAGAGTTCATGCAGAATCCGCGCGTGCGAAAAGTGAGCTTCACCGGCTCCACAGAAGTCGGCAAGCAATTGATGAGGATGGCAGCGGATCAGGTGAAGCGATTGAGCCTTGAATTGGGTGGCCACGCGCCGTTCATCGTCTTCCCGGACGCGGACCCCGAAGTCGTCGCCAAGGCCGCCGTCATCGGCAAGTTCCGCAACAACGGGCAAGTCTGCATCAGCCCGAGCCGGTTCTTCGTGCATCAAGACATCTCGAAACGGTTCACGGAAGCCGCCGTCGCCGAAGCGAAAAAGCTGAAACTCGGCAACGGCCTTGACGCAGGCATTGACGTTGGGCCGATGTTCGAGAAGAAGGCGATGGACAACACGCTGGAGTTGATCGCCGATGCCCGAAAGAAAGGCGCGAAGTGTCTCACGGGCGGCAAGCGATCCGACGAGTTCGATCGCGGATATTTCTTCGAGCCGACGATTTTGAACGGCCTCTCGGCGGATGCGAACTTGCTGACACAAGAGCCGTTCGCGCCCGTCATGCCGATCCTCGATTTCGACAAGTTGGATGAAGTGATTGCCGCTGCGAACAACACGAAGTACGGCCTCGCAGCGTATGTCTTCACCAATGACATCTCAGTCGGGTTCAAAATGGCCGAAGGTCTCGAAGCCGGTATCATCGGCCTGAACGACCCCGTGCCAGCCACCCCGCAATGCCCGTTCGGCGGCATGAAGGAATCGGGGCTAGGACGCGAATTGGCGCACGAAGGACTCGAAGCTTACCTCGAAACCAAGTACCTGAGCATCAAGCTACGGGACTAACAGAAAACATTTTTCACCACGGAAGACACGGAAAGCACGGAAAATAAATACAAACTAGGTATTACGCAGTTGGGATACTGGGTAGTTTGCGCGCGGCCA
>JANLRE010000403.1:0-1207 GCA_031368205.1 Fimbriiglobus sp.
CATCAAGAAGGAAGACGGCCCGACTGCAGTCGAGTACGCCGTGATGTTGGCCCTGATTATCGTGGTGTGCATCGCCGCTGTGACCGCCATCGGTACGAACTCGAGCGCAACGTTCTCGGCAGTCGGCTCCGCCATCAAGCCAGCCTCGAGCTGAGCCTGACGCGGGCCTCGTGCTCGCCGGTTGACGCAACACAAAATCTTGAAGCCGAGCCGTTTTTCCGGCTCGGCTTCAGTTGTTTCTGGCACATCCGTTGTCTGCGTTCAACGGTTGACCCATCCGCAGCCCCATCTCAAACGCGAGGTTCCCCTGTTATGGCGAATGAATTGACGACGGCCCCGGCGCCGTCACTGGTTACCCCAATGGTAACAACGATGGTAACCCCCACGGTTCCCGTAGATGACCTGGGAATCGACCGCGAGTTTCTCATCGGTCTGGCCCGAATCCCGGTGATCGCGCTGCTCTGGGTTGCCGCCGCCTGGCTTGCGTCCGCAATGGTGGTCCAGTTCGGTTGGTATCTGACGATCAACGATGTTGCGATTAACCTTGGCCCTGTCGCCATCATCTGCGTGGGCATGTTGGTCGCGGCGTTCATTGACGGGTACGCCTTCAAAGTCCCGAACTGGTGTACGCTTTCGCTCGTGCTCAGCGGCTGGTACATCGGGGCGATGCATGATTTTGGAATCATGAGCATCCCCGGTTTGACCAGCGACCAGTTCGGCGGCCTCGGCGCGGCGCTGGGTGGTACGGTCCTGGGCTTCGCGTTCCTGTTCCCCGCGCTGTTCATCGGTGGGATGGGACAAGGCGACGTGAAAATGACGATGGGCTTCGGCTCTTGGCTGTGTATGTACTTTGGCTTCTCGGTGGGGGCGTGGACGTTGTGGTGGTCGTTCGCCATCGGTGTGATGGTCGGCGGCGTGTTCGGCTTGGTGATTATGGCGATGCGTCGGCAGTTTTATAAGAACTTGACCAATTTCCGGGAAATCCTCACGGATTTGCAAGTGATGGTGACCGCCGGCCCCGGCAAAGCTGCCGCCCGTGCAAACTCGCGCCGCAAAGACTGGTGGCGGCTGCCCTACGGCGTGCCCCTGTGCGTCGGCTTCATCGGTTACCTGTGGTACTCGTTCTTCGTGGCTGGCTGATTTGTGAAGCAGTGGATAGTGGGAAGTGGGAAGTGGATAGCAAGAAAGAAGATAGATTTTCTTGCTA
>JANLRE010000246.1:0-3886 GCA_031368205.1 Fimbriiglobus sp.
CCCCACACCACCATCGTGTCCTTCAACAAGCCACGTTGCTTCAAGTCCGTGAGCAAGCCGCTAATCGGCAAATCGACTTCGGCGGCCAGCTTCCCGTGGTTGGCTTTGATGCCCGAATGCGCGTCCCACGCCCCACCGCCTCCGCCGCCGTGAAAGATTTGCACGAACCGCACGCCGCGTTCAACCAGTCTTCGCGCGGAAAGACAAAGCTTGCCGAACGGTGCCGTCGTCGGCGTGTCCATGCCGTACAGCTTGCGGACGTGGTCGGGTTCTTTGTCGAGGTCGAACGTCTCCGGCACCGCCGTCTGCATCCCGTAGGCGAGTTCGTAGGACTTGATGCGGGCACGCAGTTGCGGATCGTCGGGGTAATCAATTCCGGAGAGCGTGTTCAACCGACCCAACAGTCCGAGTTCGGCTTGTTGATCGGCGACGGTGCGGCCCAACACCGGGCGAACGAACGGGAGCGGTTCTTTGGCCTCCGGCGCCAGCCGGACGCCCGCGTGTTCCGGCCCCAGATACGCCGCGCCGTAGGTCCACTCCCCGCCGCAACAATCGCCCGTGGGTGTGCCGAGTACGACGTACTCCGGCAGGTTTTGGTTGGCCGTGCCGAGGCCGTAGGCGGACCACGAACCGATCGTGGGGAAGGCCCCTTCGCGGACGTGCCGGCCGGTGTGAAACTGGAGTTGGGCGCCGTGGTCGTTGTCGGTCGTCCAAAGGGACCGCACCACGGCGAGGTCGTCCGCATGCGAGCCGGTGTGCTTCCACCAGTCGCCGACTTCCAAGCCGCTCTTGCCGTGCCGCGTGATGCCGGTGTTCAACGCCATCAGCGTCTTGCGGTTGCCGTGACTCGGGTTGCCACCCACGATGTTGGCCTTTTCTTGCTTCAACACGTCGGCGTGCGGAGTGTCGGAGATGCTCTTGCCGGCGTACTTCGTTAGTTCCGGTTTCGGGTCGAAGCTTTCGACGTGGCTGACGCCGCCGCACAGGAATATCCAGATCACGCTTTTGGCCTTCGGCGTGAAGTGCGGCTTGCCGTCCGGGGCCGGATTGTCCTGAGCGATGCCCTCTTTGAAAAGCATGGCACCGAGGGCAAGTCCGGTGAACCCCATGCCCGTGTCGGCAAGAAACGACCGCCGTGTCCGCCCGCAACCGGCATGGGTACGATTTGCCATAGCAATAGTTCCTACATCAATCGGGCTTCGGGGTGGGTTCAACGACCACGTCACCTTTGACGCGGAACAGCAGCATGTTGCGACCGTATTGTCGCACGTCCCAGGCGGGTAAGTCCACAAGTTGTTCGACGGGGAAGCCGTCTTCGGCTTGAATCGTCAGGACGGACTCGTCCGGCGCCTTGTCGAGGAGGCCGAGGACGAGCTTCATGAACTCGCCGATCTTCTCGGGCTGCAAGTCGGCAAACGGCGGGCTGAGAAACAGGTTCACCGGGCCACTGCCGACCGGCGGCACCCAGCGTTCCGCCCAACGGTACACGTCCGCACGCAGGACGCTGGCTTTGTCCGCGACTTTGAACTGCGTGATGTATTTGAAGATGTCGCTGGCTTGCTTGGCGTCGCGTTCAATCAGGTTCGACCGGCTCGCGCCACGGCTGATCGCTTCCAACCCGACCACGCCCGACCCGGCAAAGATGTCGTAGAAGACCCGTCCCGGAACAGCATTGCCCAGAATGCTAAACAGGGCTTCGCGCACCATCTGGGGCGTGGGGCGCATACCGGGGTGAACCAGCACAGTCACCTTGCGGCCTTTCAGGAAACCGGCGACGATTCGCAAGTCGGATTTTTCAGCTTTTTCCAGCGCCATCGAACGGTCCGTCAAACTGGGGGTGATTTTCATCTTGATATGATAGCAGCCGATCCGGTGAGGTTCGCCATTTTCACAAACTCAGGCTCGCTTCAATCACACTTCTCGAATCAAACTCGTAACAACACGGTAAGATGTCGAGTAGCGTTTCTCGCACGGATTTCTCAGTCGGGAGTGTGCCGTGTTACCGTTCGTCGGACACACCAAGCCGGTCCGGTGCGTCGCGTTCTCGCCGGACGGGCGGGTTCTCGTTTCCGGTGCGGACGACGGTCGGTTGTTGATTTGGGATCGCCTTTCGGCGGACGTGAAGCACAGCATTTCGGTCGGGTATCAATCGGTCAAAGCCGTCGCCTGTCACCCGGACAACAAACGGTTTGCCGCCGGGTGGCGCTATTATCCGCTCAACGTCCTTGGCACACCGGACCGACTCCGATTTTGGATGCTGGAGACCGGCAAGCCCGCGCACGTTGACCACCCCGAGGGGAGCCAATTCTGGCAACGAGTGACGGGCGGCGAAGTGCAAGAAATCGAAATCATCAATAGCGAAGGGATTCTCGCGCTCTATTTTCTTCCGGACGGCGAGCGGGTGCTCATTCATACCCATGAGGCGGCACAATACCCGCCGATTCTTTACACCCGGACGTTTTTGCGGGTCCAGCTCTTTCAGATTCTGCCCGCCGAGCCACTCAAAACGTGGCTCGATCGGCGGGCCGGTGTCAGGGCGGTGTCACTCGCGCAGGATGGCGAATCGGTCGCGGTTGCTACGGGGGAGTTCGTCCGTGTCGGGCAACTGGATGCGTCACGAGTCTCGCCCGGTTACCGGACTTCGGGTGAAGTTCGCGCGCTGACATTGAGTCCGGATGGCGCGACGTTGGCCGGGTGTTGGGGCAACCGCGTCACCGTGTGGGACACGTCCGGCGGCAGCGAAGTGCGGGAGTTCGATGGCCACACGGCCAAAGTCGAAGCGGTCGCCTACTCCCCGGACGGCGCAACCATCGCCTCCGCCAGTCTGGACGGTTCCGTTATGTTGTGGCAACCCGACACCGGCAGCGTCCGCGTCCGCGTCCGCTACGACTGGGGACTCGGCCCGGTCCACGCTCTCGCCTTCGCGCCGGACGGCCTGACCCTCGCCGTGGCCGGGGACGGCGGACTGGTGTTGTTCGATCTGGAGTGAGGTGGCGTTGACGCTGGTGGCGTGGGTCTCCACAATCTTCCTATTGTCCGTTTACCAAGGAATTGTGTCATGAAAGTTGATCTGCCCAAGTTCGTCGAGCCGTCCGCAATTCATGACATCAAGTGGATGCCGCTGAAATTCTTCAACGACCAACGCGGGTGGTTGGCCGAATTGTTCCGCAATGACCTCATCGACCCGAAGTTCCATCCGCAAATGGCGTATGTGTCCATGACGCGCCCCGGTGTGGAACGCGGGCCGCATGAACACTGGGACCAGGCCGATTACTTCTGCTTCATCGGGCCATCGACGTTTCGCGTGTACCTGTGGGACGCCCGCAAAACATCACCCACCTTCGGCAAGAAAGAAGTCCGCGAAGTCGGCGAAGCCTCGCCCTACGCACTGATCGTGCCCGCCGGGGTGGTCCATGCGTACAAGAACGTCGGCGATAAAGACGGCTGGGTGTTCAACGGCGCGAATCGACTGTACGCGGGGTGGTTGAAGCAAGATCCCGTGGACGAAATTCGCCACGAGAACCAAGCGGGGTCACCGTACCAGTTGGATTAGCACCACGAATAACACGAATCAGACGAATCAGGCAAAACCGCAACGAAGCGACTTTGGGGGGAACAACGAATCCATCCAAGATGTGACATTCGTCGAGGAGGCGTCACGAAAGTTGGTGGGAAATTTGTTCCTGTTTGCAGAAGACAGGTTTTTCAACCCCAACGGGGTTGTTCCCTTAGCCCAGGGTTGCGGACCGGAGGTCCGTTCCCTAGGACGCTTCCGCCCTGGGCGCAATCTTCCGCCTTGTGAGGCTTCCATCCCCAGGAAGTCGGTTGGGTTGGGTGCGGGTTCCCAGGGTATCGGGCCTTCGGCCCTCAACCCTGGGCTAATGGA
>JANLRE010000162.1:0-1110 GCA_031368205.1 Fimbriiglobus sp.
AACTGATTGCGACCGTCATCCATTTAAACTCGTAAATGGCGCCGTTCGTTGCAATCCCCCCGACCGTTGCCTCCCCTGAGTTAGCAGCGACGTAAACAGTAGTCGTCGGTAAAAAACTCTGCGCAGTCGCAGACCCCACGCCTCCCGTCAGCATTGCCGCCAGGGCAATCAAAATTCTCAACCGCATGTTTAACACTCCCAGTTGCAGGAATCAAGACTGAAATACGACGTGTATTCAGTGTGATTATTCTAACGAATATGGGGGGGGGCGCATGTCAAGAGCAGTTATGTAAATATTTCAAAACAGTTCCCACACGACACATTTCTGCATTGGCCAACCGCGTCGCGGTTCCTGACCCATCACAGCGAACTGCTACAATCAGGGCATGAACACGGAACGAAAACTGCGGCCACGCCCGGAGTTGCTTTCCCCGGCCGGGGATTGGGAAGCGATGCGGGCGGCTGTCGCCAACGGCGCCGATGCCGTCTACTTTGGGTTGTCGCACTTCAACGCCCGCGCTCGTGCGACCAACTTCACTCTGGATGAACTGCCGGATGTGATGCGGTTTTTGCACGCCCGCAACGTGCGTGGCTTTGTCACGATGAACACGTTGGTGTTCAGCGACGAGTTGCCGGAAGCGCAGCATTTCCTGACGACGATTGCCGAGGCCGGTGTCGATGCGATCATCGTCCAAGACCTCGGTATCGTCGAATTGATCCGCAAACTGGCACCCACTTTGGCCGTCCATGCCTCCACGCAAATGACGCTGACCGAACCGCGTGGCATTGCGTTCGTGAAGAAGCTGGGGGTGCAGCGCGTCGTGTTGGCGCGGGAACTCTCGCTCGACGACATTCGCAAAGTCACCGCCCAAACCGACGTGCCGGTCGAGGTGTTCATCCACGGCGCGTTGTGCGTCGCCTACAGCGGCCAATGCCTGACCAGTGAGGCCCTGGGCGGTCGCAGTGCGAACCGGGGGCAGTGTGCCCAGGCGTGCCGGTTGCCGTATGAAATGATCGTCGATGGCCAACCCCGCGACCTCGGCGATAAAGCCTACCTCCTTAGCCCGCAAGATCTGGCCGCCTACGATCTCATCGACCCGCTCATCGAAG
>JANLRE010000512.1:0-8150 GCA_031368205.1 Fimbriiglobus sp.
CGGGAAATAACGCTCCGGTCATTCTGTTGAAGTCGCATGTCGGGCCTCGCACAGCCTCGACCACGACCTACTTCAGCCACTTGTCGATGAAGTCATACGCCTCGGTTCGGGCCGCATCAGGCCAGTCGTGGCCGGCATCGGGGTGAATGGCTCGCAACTTTTCGGCCACGCCGAGTTGCTTGTATACCGGCGCGGCCTTGGCGATCACGTCTTGCACCCCGGTCACGTCAAAGTTGCTGTCCTTGAGCGGTGCCATCACGAACACCGCGCGCGGCGCGATGCTGAGAATCACGTCGTCGAAATCGAACGGCACTTTCTTCGGGTCTTTGGCGTACACCGTGGCGATGCGGGGCATGTAGCGGTCGCTAGTCCAGCCGGTCAGGTTGCCGTTGTAGTATTTGGCGAAGCTGCAAAACCCGCAACTCGTGACCGTCACTTTCAACCGTTCGTCGAACGCCGCCGTGAACAGGCTGTTGTGCCCGCCGAGGGAATGGCCGATCACCCCGATGCGTTTGCCGTCCACTTCGGGTAGCGATTGAAACAGATCCACGGCGCGCATGTTGTTCCAGATCGCCTTCATCGTGCCGGATTGGAAGTCGGATTTTTTGAAGTCGAACGGGTACTCGCCGAAGCTGGGGTAGTCCGGCGCGAGGCACACATAACCGCGCTTCACGAGGTGCAGCGCCTGGCGTTTCGACTCCTGAACGCCTAGCCCAACGGGTTCGTCTTTGCCAATCTTGATCGTCTGGTGTAGGCACAACATCGCCGGTCGTGGGGCGGTTTTCGCAGCGTCCGGGATCAACAGCCACGCCGGCACGCGGTCGTTGGTCTCCACCGCGAAGGTGATCTTGCGCCGGGTGTATCCGTCGAGCTTCTCTTCGCTGATGGTCTTCACGTCGAGTGGCACTTTCCGCGCATCGTCGGGGAGTGGTCCCATGACCAACTCCATCTTTTTCAACAACGCAGCGCGATCGGGTACGTCCTGCCCGAACGCCAACTGCGATAATAGCGACAAAGCGACCAGCCCCAACACAAGCGGCAACGCACGGCGAAGCATCGGAAGTCTCCCTGTCGTGGCGCAAAGCAATAGGTATAATCTAGCCGTTTTGTATGACGAATGCGCCATTCGTTGCGTTAGCCTTTCAGTCGTGGACGGGTTGTACCAAGGTTAGGAACCGTAGTGATGCAGTATTTGGGAAGTGTGATTTCGTTGATTGCGGGCGCGTTGGTGGCCGGGTTGGGGTTGGCGAGCTTCTTGCAGCCGAACCACTTCATCGACGGCGGCGTGACGGGCATTTCCATGCTGCTGGCGGACGTGCTCGGGTTGCCGCTGGCGGTGTTGTTGGTGGTCGTGAACACGCCGTTTATCGCGCTCGGGTACCGACACATCGGGCGAACGTTTGCGGTTAAAAGCTTTCTCACCATTCTGGGACTCGCGGTCGCCTTGCTCCTCGTTCCGTACCCGGTGGCGACGGAAGACAAGTTGCTCGGGGCGTTCTTCGGGGGCTTTTTCGTGGGCGCGGGGGTCGGGTTGGCGATTCGCGGCGGTGGCGTTCTGGACGGGACGGAAATCCTCGCGCTGGTCCTCAGCAAGCGAACCGTCGCTACGGTCGGCGAGATCATCCTCGGGTTGAGCGTGGTCGTCTTCTCCGTGGCCGCCCTGTTCCTGGGCGTCGAATCGGCGCTGTACTCGGTGCTGACGTATTTCACGGCGTTCAAGACGATTGACTATTTGCTCCACGGCATCGAAGCTTACAACGTCGTCATGATCTTCTCCCACCGCCACGAAGCAATCCGCCAGTCGTTGCTCGTGGAGTTGGGGCGTGGCGTGACGGTCCTGAAAGCGATCGGCGGCTACACCGCAACGGAGCAAGACGTGTTGTACTGCGTGGTCACCCGGCTCGAACTCACCAAACTCGAAACCCTGGTCAAAGCCCACGACGAGACCGCGTTCATCGTAATCTCCCCCGCCCACGAAGTCATCGGCGGCGTGGTGAAGAAACGGCAATACCACTAACGGGGATCGGCTTGTCGGCACAACTACCTTCAATCTTCCGATACCTCAACAGTGATGTCTTGCGGTGCGGGTGACAAGCCTGCGTTCTCGCGTGCGGCCCGGATGCCTTTCACGAAGTAATCGAGGAAGGGTGCCAACCAACTCGGATCATTTCCGGGCTGTAAATTCACCTACCAATGGTGAAATCGCTCCTTACGTTGACCGATCTCAACGGTTGCAACGACCGCAGCCCGGTAGAACAGGTTGAAACTGGCGCGGATGTAGAATTCCCATTGCTCAGGATCCCGAACTGCTTCTTCGGAAGGAAACCACTGGTATTCCGGCATTGTGCGGAGAGGTTCTTTGAGTGGCGACTTTCGCAAGCGAAAATCAATCTTGGCAGTGCCTTTTGAATTGTTGCAGTGCTTGCAAAGGGTTTGAAGGTTCTCAGGTTCGTGAGTTCCGCCGCGATAGAACGAATCAATGTGATCAACTTGGAGTGGGCTTGTACAGCCACAGCAGAGGCATCGTTTGCCGTCGCGGGCTTTAACAGCCCGTTTCACTTCATCTGATGGCTCACGATCCGGTGTCGCTTCTGGATTGGTGAAGCCAATACTCTGGTTCAATGGCAATCCGCCTACTAACACGGCATCAATGCGATTGATACACCCGTCATAGGCCGATTTGAACTGCTCGAATCGTGGATAGAACAAATTCCATTGGCGATCCTTCCGGTCGTATTCTTTCCGAATTCGGACGAGCGATTCGCGGACGCCGAGGTCCGTGTCGTAATGAATCCGTGCAATACCATCCAAGTCGTGTTTGTCTCGGGCGTCGAACGGAACATATCGTGGATGTTGGCGGTCGTTTTGGGCCATGTGACGGACAAGGGCCATGATGTCTCGTGGCAAATCGGTCCCGATGTGATCGACGCCACCGGCGAAGTGTCGATCGTGCCAAGTTCTAAGTTCGGGATTTAGCGTGTCCTCATCAAGATCGTACTCGCGCCACCGGCCTAAATCTTCTGTGTTCAGATCGGCCAAAAGCGCGAGGAATTTTGAAGCTTGGTGTTCAAACACGATGACTGAATGATTCACATCGACTTCGTCATCCGTGCCAACCACCCGAGTCTTGTACTGAGCAACATACCACCCGATCGGAAGAAAAAGACGATACGGCACGGCGTTGACGTTGCTTCCGCTGTCCATCTGCCGGGCCAATCGACGAACGAGATCGATGGATATGAGATGGATAGGTGGCCGCTTCCGCAACTCGCGCAGTTCTTCATCTGCTGGGCCTGTTGCTAATTGATCAAATGCCGCCCAGTCGATGCGCTGCTTCCAATCGTCGATGAAGCAGACGATGTGGGCCTCCGACGTCCCGCCGAACTTCGGCCCCCGGAGGGCACGACCTACCATCTGAGTGAGCAGAATGCGACTGGTCGTTTGTCGTGTGAGGAAAACTGTTTGCACATCCGGTACGTCGGTCCCTTCGGTCAGCATCTTGACGTTGATGAGTACATCAACAGAGTTGGACTTGAACGCTTTTAGCACTTTGGAGTTATGATCTGATGAGCGCCGATTTCGCTCTTCGACTGTACCCAGCGAACCCCCGACATGGTTGTAAACCGCCTCGACACGGATGCCCCGCTTAGTCAGCCCTTCCCGCAGATATTCACATTGGAACCAACGATCAGCGAATATCAGTGTCTTCCCCCACTTCTCACGCTTGTCAGCATAAGTTGCGATTATGTAGTCGTTACGCTCTTTATTCGTTGCAAGCACTGTGACAATTTCTTCTGGAACATCACGATGTGTGCCCAACCAGAGTTTGTAATCCCGTTCGCTAAAATCCGGCGAGAACTGTGTCCGCTCTTCGTGAAAGACGGGACGGGCTAAGATACCCTGCAGCATCAGTTCATTCGCCGTCACTTGGTGAACAATTCCTTGCGGAAATAGTTCCAGTAGCCAGCCGGCTTTGCTTTCATTTCCGTATGTCGGAGTTGCTGTTAACCCGAGTAATGTCATACGTGGAAACCGCCGCCGGAGTTCACGTAACAAATCACGATAACTCGGGGCCGGGGCGTGGTGGGCTTCATCGAAAACGACCAACAGATTGCCGTTAGATGCCTCAAGAAAATCAGTCAGGGATGTGTGGCCATCTTTGATCGCTCGACAAGCCGTTGGTAGGGAACTGATGACGACATCGTCAGTCGATTTGACCGAGTGGATCGGGAAGTGGTCGCCGCCCATTCCCGATACGAGCCGGACGTTTAGCCGAGACTTGGATTCAGCGATAAGCCCTACCTCAGAAGCAAAGCTTGAATACGCTTGTTCGAGCAGGTGGTGGGTGTGGGCAAGCCAAAGCACTTTTGCGCCGTTCGAGATCAACTCACGACAAGTGAAGTAAACTGCTGTGAATGTTTTGCCACCGCCCGTGGGTAGCACCAAGATGCCGCCACGACCATGACCCTCTCTTGATTCGTACCACGTCTGGAGTCTGTCAAGTGCAGCCTTTTGGTGGGACGCCGGCTCTCGCCTCATCGCAGCCCGGCAGACTGCGAGATCGTATTCGGCGTAAAACGGACTCGGTGCTTTAGTTTGGTTCATACGATGGTTGTATATCTGCCACGGTTTAAGAAAAGCGGCCCGTGCTGCTTCCTCGCGTTGGCGTTGGGAAACGGCACGGGCCGGTCGGGGTTCAATTCGTCGTCTATCTTAGACTCGCGTGGTCATCGCTTTTCGGGCGGCTTTCTGCTTGCGCAGGTCGGCGCGGCGGCGTTGTTCGCACGGTTTTTCGTAATACTGGTGGGCGCGAAGTTCTTTCTGCATCCCGCTTCGTTCGATCAGCTTTTTGAAACGGCGTAAAGCTTGGCCGATCGGTTCCTTGTCGTGAACCCGCATGCGCAAACCCATTGTTCCTCCTCGTTCTGTCCCCAATTACGGCTGAGGCACGTCGCCGGGCGGACCGTTATGGCCGCCAAATTGTGGTAAAAGACTGTCAAATACGAACGGAGTGTCGCAAACAACCACTATATCTAGCACGTGGGATTTGACTACCCGAAATTTCCCCGATGGGTGACACTCGACCATGAACACACTGCTCCGCTACTTGCTCACTTTCGGCGTTGTTGCCCTGGCTAGTTCGGGACAGGCCGCCGAGAAACCGAACGTGATCTTCCTTTTCGCGGACGACATGCGGGCCGATTCGATTGCGGCACTCGGCAACCCGGCGGTGAAGACGCCCAATCTGGATACGCTGGTGAAGCGTGGCTTCGTCATGCGAAATGCGTACTGCTTCGGCGGCAATATTGGTGCGGTGTGTACGCCGAGCCGCAACATGCTGCTGACGGGCAACGCCTACTTTCGGTGGAAAGACTTCACGCCGCCGGGAATGGCCAACGCCCGCAAAGGCATCCTCGCACCGGGGGACGGCCCGAACTTCCCGATCAGCATGAAGGACGCGGGTTATCTCACGTACCATCACGGCAAGCGTGGCAACACCGCCCCGCTGGTGCAGGCGAAGTTTGAGATCAACAAGTACCTAATGAACGACGACGCCGAACGCAAGAGCGGTGAGCCGGGCCGTGAAATCGTCGATGCAGCGATTGCATTTTGGAAGGAGAAGAACGACCCGCGCCCGGTGTTCCAGTACCTCGCCTTTGGCAACCCACACGATCCGCGTGTGGCGGCGAAGAAGTATTTGGATCAGTACGACGCCACGAAACTCCCGTTGCCGAAGAACGTGTTGCCGGTCCACCCGTTCGACAACGGCGATCTGATTGTGCGAGACGAGCAATTGCTTCCCTGGCCGCGAACCGAAGCCGATCTGCGTCGAGTCCATCACGAATACTACGCCACGGTGACGGGCCTCGATCACCACGTCGGTCGGCTGTTTCAGGCGCTCAAAGACCTCGGGCAGTTCGACAACACGGTCTTCGTCTTCTCCGCCGATCAGGGCATCGCCATCGGCAGCCACGGCCTACTTGGCAAGCAGAACCTCTACGAACACAGCATGAAGTCCCCGCTCGTCTTCGCCGGCCCCGGCGTTCCGAACGGCGAAAGCGACGCCCTCGTGTACCTCTTCGACATTTACCCCACGGTCTGTGATCTGGTGAACGCGAAAATGCCGGACAAGATCGACGGGAGGAGCTTTCGTGGTGTACTCGAAGGCAAAACCAAGACCGCCCGCGAACACCTGATGCTGGCGTACCGCAACGATCAGCGCGCCGTCCGCGACAATCGTTGGAAGCTAATCCGCTACCCCGCCGTCGGTGTGACGCAGCTCTTCGATCTACAAACCGACCCCGACGAAATGAAGAACCTCACCGATGTCCCAACTCAACAGGATCGCAAGAACCAACTACTTGCCAAGCTGGCAGCGATACAAAACCACTACGGCGACGACCAGCCGCTGACCGTCCTCAAACCTAAGCCTGCCACGCCCATCACCGCCGAACACCTTCAGCAAGCCGCTAAACCGAAGAAATAGGCGAACAGCTCGTGTCTCACCTTACCGGATCAACTGATCCCACGTCGCAAACACGTCGGGGAGGGCTTCGCGGACGATGACCATGTGTTCGATGTCGGCGTATTCTTTGTAGGTCACGTTTTTGGCACCGCCGGTTGTCAGGGCTTTGCTCAAAGTCTTGGCCCCGGTGAACGCGAGTTGATCTTTGGTGCCAACGCCGATGAACACGGGTATGTCCGCGAAGGCGTCGGGTTTACGGATCCGCCCGGCGCCGCCGAGTAGCGCGACGGCCTTGAACTTGCCGGGGTTCTGCTGAATCACTTCGACCGCTTGGCCTGCGCCCATTGAATGCCCGACCAGGAACATCCGCTTGGGGTCCAGCGGGTAACGTTCCGCTAGTTTTTCGACAATCGCGGCGACGGGGGGTGCGCCCAACAGACCACTTCGCGGGGCGATGAGCAGCCAACCGCGTTTTTCACACTCACGAACAATGTGCCCTGAACCGTAGCCCTCGAAGAACAAGTTCTCGGACCCACCCGCACCGTGCATGGCAATCACAACGGGTACGGGGTGATCCTTCTTCAAACCGTGCGGGACGAGAACCCGACAGGTGGTGAGTTGGTTTTTCCCCGTCGGAACCGTGATCCAGTATTGCCCCGGCTTTGCAGTGGTGAAGTACGGGGTCAGCGGTTGCTTGGCGAACGCTTCACTTTCGGCGATGAGTTGCGGGACCGGGTAGTCGGTTTCCATCGGCGTGTTTTGCGCGAGTTGCGACAGCAATTCCGCGTGGTTCGCCAACGTCGCCTGCTCCAGGGTCAGTGACATCGGGATGTCACTCGCGGCTTGTTGCAATGCTTTCAGTCGTTGCTTCCCGTTCGGCCACTGCGTGACGGTGAGCGTTCGCGGTGTCGCGGCGGGTTGGTCGTCGAGTTGCAACGTCACGATGATGGGTTCATCACGAATCGAATCACTCGGTGCAAGGCGGAAGGTGATCGTGAGCGGTAGTTTCTCAAGAGACGGGCGAGACAGTTTCACCATTCGTAACTGCAGTTCCACGAATGCGTTCTTCGGCACCTCAGACTTCACGGTGTAAAAGGTTCGCAACGCCACGGTCACGGTGTCCGTTGGATCGGTGATGATCCGTTTGTCGAGGGTTGGGTAAATCGCTTCCAGGTAACGGACCGCGTCGGAAGGTTTCTCTTTACCCTGCAACACCCAGCGGCTCTCATCCAGCGTGCGACCGGCTTCGCCGAGTTGGAGAGAGAAGAATTGGTTGGTGACTTTCCGAATGTTCACCACCGCCGTTTTTCGGACGGCAGGGTCGGGCTGTTTCTCCCAGGCGTGCTCGAATTGCTTCAACCGCTGGCCCAATTCGTGGCGGTCGGCTTGGGCGTAAACCAGTTGCGTTGTGCCGACCGTGAGGCCAAATGCGAGAAGCGAAGTCAAAAAAGCGCGTCTCATGAGGCTGGTTCCGAATAAGCTGAGAAGTAGAGTTGGGAGGAATCCGCCGGATCGGATTTAATCTATCAACTCGACCGGATGGACCGGCACCAGGATTTCCCGCTTTGAGTTGTCACTCTTCCGCCCCAAGAGCGACCGTTCTGTGCCCAAGAAGGGTTTGCGCTGATGATGCGACAGATAATCCCCCTCGCGTTGATTGCCTTAGCACTCCTTCCGGATTGGG
>JANLRE010000541.1:0-1173 GCA_031368205.1 Fimbriiglobus sp.
GTTGTACAACCGGGGTGGACTGCACAACCCCGGCTGGCCATCGTACCCCCAGTAGATGCCGATTTCAGTCTGCTCTGCCGTCCGCAAAGTCGGCGTCGCGACGCCGTCGCCACCGTAGTCGTAGGCCTCTTTGTAGGCCGCTGTGTATTCATCACTATTGACGCTCGGCGGTGCTGGCGCCCTAAACTGGGATCCGCTCGTCATAGTGAACGGGGTGACGTTGCCCCAGTTTGCCGTGAGAGGTTTCTGGTTGGGATGTATTGGGTCCGATGCCCAGTCGAGCGGACCAGTTCCGAACGTGTAGTTTGCTGGATCCGACGAATGGTCGGTGGCCCGCCACGCGATCATTTGGGCCGCGATCTGGGTGCCAACCGTCTTCCCGTTCAGAGCCGCCTGTGCGGGGATTCCGGCTAAGTCCGCAGCGAGGTCCGCGTCGAACGTGGCCTTGTGGCTCGGGTAGAGCCACGCGAGTGTGTCGTGCGCCGCCTGGGCTACTGCCGCGTCGATTGACGCATCCGGCGTCGCGGCAGCGGTGAATTTGAACGGCTGGAAAGCGTGGTTGATCGACACGACCGCGTCATAGACTGCGGCCTGAACGATTCCCAATGCCCGTGCGGCCCGTGTCGGCCCGAACTGTTCTTTGGGGCTGGTTAAGGCATGGTCATCCCGAACAACATCCATCGCAACGGTATGCCACCGCATGACCATGTCTTCGGTCCCGGTCGATGGAACGCAGCGGTCTTCGAGTTGCTGAGAGTCAAGGTGAGTGCCAGCGGGCAAGGCAAACTTGCTACCGTGTCCTTGACGACGGGTCGAAGTCAATCGTTCGCTGAGCCAATCACGCCAGGTCGCGTTCATGGATAACTCCTACACAACTTGGTGACGCTTCGGAGAATTTACGAAGTGTAATACCATTTAGTGGACTATCACACGTAAATCTTGGAATTCGTGTTGTTTCAAGGTGTGGCAAAAGAATTCGGTGACAATGTCGGTCGCGGTCGAGACGCTTGGCGACGTGGGTACCGACACTCGATTTTGACAGGATTCACAGGATTTAACAGGATTCAAATCCGGTGTTCTAACTTATCAATCCTGTGAATCCTGTCAAAAACTCTTTCCGGATCGGTTTGACACATGATCTGCCAGACCCTATTTCTTTGGGTTGATGCTTCG
>JANLRE010000592.1:0-3935 GCA_031368205.1 Fimbriiglobus sp.
GCCTTCGCCGAACTGTTCCGGCAAGATCGGGAACTGGTCCGCCGGGTCGGCGAGTTCGTTGTCGTTCTTGTACAGCGACGGGATCTTTTCGTTGTCCACGAGGAACTGCACGACTTCTTCGGGTCGCACGCAATTCAATTTGGCTTGGAGGCGGCGAACGAGTTCGGGATTGGCGATGCAAAAGCGTTCAAACGCCACCATGTCCACGCCCTTGCCGGGTATCTCCAGCGTCGTTTTCCGGCGTTCGATCGGCTTGATGCAACTGACTTGCATTAACGACCGCAGCGTGCTCACTTTGTCCGACACGCTGAACTTGTTCTGGTAGTAGAAGCCGATCTGGTAGCGAATGTCGGGCGAGCCGACTTTCTTCTCTTTGCCGTCCTCGCTTCGGTAGACTTTCGAGTTCATCCGATCGCCTTCGGCTAGCAGTTCGATGCCGCGTGCGATGTAGAAGTACATGTCGCCGAGTTTCTGGTTCTCCACGGAAACGTTGTAGGCGATGTTCCAGCTTTGAAAAATCCACGGCGTGATGAAGTTAGGTTGCAGCCGAGTAACCCCGCGAGCGAGAATCTCGAACTCGTGGAACTCGTTCCGCTTCTGCTTCTCGATGGCCGCCCGCCACATGATCGTCACGGCAATACCGCGTGCGCCGACCAAACTGAGCCGGACCGTGGCCCCGGCAATGTCCGGGTCGCCTTGGTCCAGTTCGCGTAGCTCCATGCGTTCCGCTTGACTGAGGACCGACAACCGCGACAGCGCGGAGGACGCCTGCA
Organism: Fimbriiglobus sp.; assembly: GCA_031368205.1. GTDB lineage: Bacteria > Planctomycetota > Planctomycetia > Gemmatales > Gemmataceae > Fimbriiglobus. The sequence goes on from JANLRE010000592.1 coordinate 774, forward strand.
CTTGCCCCGAGAACGGCACGCTGAGTTTGCCACGCCAGAAGATGCTGAGCGTAAACAACGCGAAGATCAGGGCGATGTAAATCACCTTGCGCCGGTTCGCTGCACGCTGTAACGGGTTCGCCATGACTCGCCGTCCCCGCTGTCACACGGATCAAATGAGGAAAGTAACTGATTTCAACATTCTTGTCTCCCCCCGTTTGCGGGGGGATTAAGGGGGGTCGAAGCCTTCCACCCCACCCCGGTCCTCCCCGCACGCGGGGAGGGAGCAAAACTACTCGGCCACTTCCCGCGACCGGATCAGGTAGTAGCCTAGGATGAACCACGGCAGTAAATACCCCACCATGACCACGAAATTCATCACCAGATATTCGACCGGGACGTTGAAGCCTTCGGAGACGAAACCGGACCACGAGAAGGAATACACGTCCGGGATCATGTTCACGAACCGGCGCACCACCCAGCTAAAGAACTTGTCGCCACCTTCGGTCACTTGGGCGATGGCACTGGCGGCATCCACCTGGGCCGTGGGTTGTTCCGCACCGAGTAGCGATTTCACGGCCCGGAGGGGACCACCGGCGTAACTGGTGCCACTGGCCATGTCCGAGATGTGATCGACCGCGTAACCACAGCCGTAAATGAAGATCATGGCCAAGAAGCTGATGATCCCGGCGAGGTACGTGCTACACGTCACGGCTAGGCCGATCACGAAGCACAAGCGACACCACAACCCGAACGCGGCTTTGAAGTAGTTCTCGTCGAACGTCCGCTCGCCTTCGAGCAAGTACAAGTCACCCTCAGCCATCCCGAGCATTTGACCGGGGGTGTTACACTTCACCTGCACCTGAACGAGTGCGGGTTTCGGGTTTTCTTTGGTCGGCTTCGGGGCGTCCTTCAAAGCATTTTTGAAGATGCCGACGGGCACCGCGATGCTCTCGGGGTGGTAGTCGAAGATTTCTTTCCCGGAGATTTCGTAGAAGCCGTACTTCTCGGTCAGCTTGTTGACAATTTCCCACTCTTTGCTGCCCGGTTTGGCTATGGCCAATGCGGAGGCGGGGTTCACGTCGTCGGTTGCGGACAACCCTTTCAACTCCCGCACCAGTTGCTTCGCTTCGTCCTGGTATTGCAGTTCTTTGGTCGTGTCCACCCACTTCCAAGTTCCGTCCTTCATCTCGGAGGGCGGAACTTGTGGCGACTGCCAGGACACAACCCGGACCACGAGGTCCACGCCGCGGTTCTCGACGCCTTTGGTCATCTGGAAAATGTCGAACGTAAATTCGCACGGGACAAAGTCGCGGCCTTCCGTGATCCCGCTTGGCAAGGAATTGAACGACCAGATCGCGCGTTGCGGGCTTGACGGGTCACCGGCGATGTATTGGCGGTAGTCGAACTCCCGACCGACGTTGGTGCCGGCGAATTCCGCCTTGCGCGATTGGAACTTCATGGTGCCACGCAGCGGCACGCGGGCTTTCAAGGTCTCTTCCTTCGCTTTCTCATCAACGCCCGTTGTGCGGATGAAAAGCCAACTCACGGTCGTCATCGCCACGAGTGCGGCGGTCATCAGGATCGTGTAGCCAATGAACCGGCCGAACACCAATTCAAACCGCTCCACCGGCTTCGTGACGATGGTGTAGATGTTTTGATTCTTGATGTCGCTGGGGATACTGAACGCCGCCAGGAACCCGGCGGGGACCAGCAAGATGAAGTTCATGAAGAACGTAGTAATTGCTACCGTCGATCGCAGTTCATCCTCGGCTTTGATCGGGAAGAACCACTTGGCCGGGAACATGAACGGAATCAGGGCGATCAAGAAGACCCAAAGCACTTTGGACCGAATGGCTTCGAGGAAACTCAGTTTGGTGAGCGCCCACAACCGGCGGAATCGCACTTTGGTCAGACTACGGGCAAACGGTTCGCCAATACCCAACAGGGCGAACACGCCGCCGACCATGAGCAGCATCGGCTGCAAGTTCCAGGCAAACTTCGGGGGCACGTACTTGATGTACTGCCCCGGATCGCTGGCATAGATCTTGGCGTTCGCCAGGTCCGGGCCGATGTTCGGAAACACCGTCACGAGGAATGCGTAGACGGTGTAAAGGATGAGGGCCAACACGGCCATCGACAACATGAAGGGCGAGACGCCGGCGCGGGCTTTTGCCGATTCCGCCTGGGCCGCCGGCATACTCAGTGCATACGCCAGATACGCAAACAAACCCAGTGCGGCGAACCCGCCCGCGTCCTGAAACCAAGCTTGCACGAGGCCCCAAAAGTCCGCGTACACGAACGGGTCGCGGTCGATAATCAACATCCCGAACAGGGTCGCATTCGTCATAGGAGCAGTTCCTAGTGAAGCGAGCCGAGGCAAACCCCCGATGCTACGCCCTCATGGAAATAATTGAGAACCGAGAACCGAACCGATCACAAAACTACGACTTGGCTGTTTCGCCAGCTTGGACCGGCTCCATGTACCGGCGGCCCGGACGCAGACGGGACTCTTCGACGATGCGTAAGAACAGGTCTTCCAACGTCGTCGTCGGGTGCCCGAACGTTTCCAGCGACCCGCCGTGCTTCTTGATGACCGCTTCCAACTCCCGTTTCAAAGCGTCGTTCATCTGCACGCCGGTGGCCCGCAATTCGAGCCGGTTCGAGTCCTCGATCAGCTTGTCCACGCGACCTTGCTCTTGCAGATCGCCGTTGAACAGGATCGCAATCCGGTCGCACACGTTCTGAACGTCGTCCAGCCGGTGGCTGCACATCAGCACCGTCTTGCCGCGTTTGCGAAGATCGAGGATGAGGTCTTTCATCCACTTGGTGCCGAGCGGGTCGAGGCCGGACGTGGGTTCGTCGAGAATGATGAGATCGGGATCGTTGATGAGGGCTTGGGCCAAGCCGATCCGTTGCCGCATCCCTTTGGAGTATTCCCGCAAGATGCGTTTCTTGTCGCCCGACAAGCCGACGAGTTCGATCAACTCACCTGCCCGTTTGCGGCGGGTGGCAGAGTCGATATTGAACAACCGGCCGTAGAAATCGAGCGTTTCTTCGGCGTTCAAGAAGCGGTACAGATAGGATTCTTCCGGCAGGTACCCGATCCGTTCGTTCTTCTCGACCTTCGACGCCGGTTCGCCGAACACGAACGAATCCCCCGCCGTCGGGAAGAGCAGCCCG
>JANLRE010000175.1:0-3040 GCA_031368205.1 Fimbriiglobus sp.
GACCACCCGGCAGCTTACGCTGCCGGTTCGCCTGATCATTGTCGTTGATTATTTTGGCCGTCGGCAATGCGCGATCGGGCTTCGGGGTGGTAAGTCATCATCATGGTTCCTCCGTCGATTCACATTGCTCATTTCAGCGACGTTCACCTGACGGCCAAGCCGTTGGGCTGGCGACCGGGTGACCTTGTCTCGAAGCGGTTGACGGGGTGGATCAACGTGAAGTTACTCGGTCGCGGTCGGCGGTTCAAACACGCGCCGGAAGTGGTCGAAGCGCTGATGCGCGAACTCCGGGAACGGGATTTGGACGGCCTCGTGTTCACCGGGGACGCGACCAAGTTGGCGTTTGAATCCGAAGTTGTTCTGGCGGGTCGGGCGTTACAAGTTACTGATTCCACATTGCCGCCGGGCATTGCGGTGCCGGGCAATCATGATTATTACACGCCACTAGCAGCACAGTCCGGAATCTTCGAGCGTGAATTTGCGGCGTGGCAAACGGGCGTGCGAGTCGAGAGTGAACCGTACCCGTTCGCCCGGCAAATCGGGCCGGTTTGGTTCATTGCAGTGAACTCCTGCACCGCGAATCGGTTCCACATGGACGCCAGCGGCGCCATCGGCGGCCTGCAACTCGATCGGCTTCGGACGCTCTGCGGTCAACTCAGTCCTGGGCCGCGCGTGTTGGTGACGCACTACCCGTTGCGGACCGAAACGGGACAACTCGAAACTCGGTTGCGGGTGCTACGCGATCACACGACCGCGCTACAAGCCGCCATCGACTGCCGCATTTGCTTGTGGCTCCACGGCCACATCCATCGCGGTTTTGTCCGCGGCTCCACGGACGACGTACCGTTTCCGCTCATCTGTGCCGGCAGCGCGACCCAGAACAACCGGATGATGTACAACGAATACCTGATTGACGGGAACCATCTCACCGGCGTCCGCCGGGTTTATGACCTCGAAACACGTCAATTCTTTGAGGCCGATCGGTTCACAATTCTGTTGCCGACGCACCAGAACTGACGGCATTCCGCTCAATCCGCTTTCCCGATTGCCAAGTCGGAGTTAAGATAGCCGCATGTCCACACTCTTACCGTTGATAACCGTTGATACCCTGGGCGAACCGCTTGGTACCCCGGACCGCCCGACGTTGGCTGGCAAGCCGGCGTTGTTGGACCAGTCACCCGAGAGTTTGCGAGCGTGGCTGGCCGAGCGTGGACAACCGCCGATGCGGGTGAAGCAGATTCGTCGCTGGGTTCTGGAATCGCGGGCGACGACGTTTGAAGAAATGTCCGACTTGCCGAAGACGTTGCGAACCGAATTGGACGCCGCGTTCACGGTCTTCAGCATGCGGGTTGAGAAGCACCTGATTGCCCACGACGACACCAACAAGCTGTTGTTGCGATTGCACGACGACAAGATGATCGAGTGCGTGCTGATTCAGGAAGACGGCCGCGCGACCGCCTGCATTAGCACACAAGTCGGGTGCGGGATGGGGTGCGTGTTTTGTGCGAGTGGACTGAACGGCGTGGCGCGGAACATCACGGCGGGCGAAATCGTCGAACAACTGGTTCGACTGCGTAATCTGACTTCGCACCCCGATCACGGCGAACAGATCAGTGTGTCCGGACGGTTGGCCACCCGCCTAACGCACATTGTGGTGATGGGCATGGGCGAGCCGTTGGCGAACCTCGACAACCTCATGGAAGCCCTCGCCGTGGCGGGGGACAAGAACGGCCTCGGCATCGGCGCACGGCACATCACGATTTCGACCGTCGGGCTACCGGCAAAGATTCGTCGCCTCGCGGACCTCGGCAAGCAGTACCACCTCGCCGTCTCGTTGCACGCCTCCAACAACGAGTTGCGGACCGAAATCGTGCCGACGAATACCAAGACCGGCATCACGGACATTCTGGTCGCGGCGGATTATTTCTTCGAGAAGACCGGGCGGCAGGTGACGTATGAGTATGTCGTGTTGGGTGGGCTGAACGATCAACTCGTCCACGCGAAGGAACTCCTCGGGCTGCTCCGGGGTCGCAAGTCGCACGTGAACCTGATCCCGTGGAACAACGTCGAAGGGCTGCCTTACAAACGCCCTCGTGACCTGGACCTCGGCAACTTCATCGAGGAACTCCGTCGCAACGGCGTGAGTGTCACCGTTCGCCAGCGCAAAGGCTCCGAAATTGATGCGGCCTGTGGCCAGTTGCGCCGCAATGCGGAGAAACCGGATTTACTCCCTCCCCGTTTGCGGGGAGGGTAGGGGTGGGGTTCAGACTGCCACCCACTTCGATTCGGCAGGAAGTCGAAGCGACCCCCCTTAATCCCCCCGCAGACGGGGGGAGACAGGAAAATGTCTCACACGGTAGTTGTGTTTCCGGCATACCTCCTAGTGTTTTGTATCTCCCTACCTCCTGTGTCGCACGATGTCAACGGGTCAAACCAGTGCGATGATGGCCTTGCGTGACCCGGACATCCGGCTCATGTTGCGGGTGCGTGCCGACGACCAAACCGCGTTCGCGGAGTTGGTGGAGCGCTATCAGCATCGTCTCGTGGGTGTGATGTACCACCTCGTCGGGCAATCCGAAGAGGCGGAGGATTTAGCGCAGGAAGTCTTTTTGCGTGTCTACCGAACTCGACATAAATACACCCCCAAAGCAAAGTTTGCGACGTGGCTGTTCACGATTGCGAACAACCTGGCCATCAACTCGTTACGCAACCGCAAACGTCGCCCGGCCGTGTCGCTGGATGTCAACGACCCCAACGCCAGCGGCCCCTGGCAAGCCGACCACCTCACCGCCAGCCGCGACCAACCCCCGACCCAGCACCTGCAACAACAAGAACTCGCCGCCGTGATTCGCAAGGCACTCGACGAATTAAACGACCGCCAACGCATGGCCGTGGTGTTGAATAAATTCGAGGACATGAACTACGCCGAAATCGCGGAGGTCATGGAGCTAACCACGAAGGCCGTGAAGTCCCTACTCAGCCGCGCCCGCAGTCGGCTCCGGGAGGCGTTGCAACCCTACATCTACATGGACGGCGTACC
>JANLRE010000176.1:0-10300 GCA_031368205.1 Fimbriiglobus sp.
AGTGTGCGTGTTGCTGTTTGTGTTCTCCGCGTTTTGGGTGAAGATTGCCCAGCGGGTCACGACCGAGATTGCGCCGTTCTTCAACGGCTTGGCGGCGATGCAGAACATTGACAAAAAACTCTTCGACGAGGTGGTTTTCAAAGGCCCTGGCAAGGTGTCGCAAGCGGTGCTGGGCGGGGCGGAGATTCAGTTTGAAAAGCCGAACGACTTCCTCGCCGTCGAGATGCTCCACCCGGTCGTGGTGATCTTGGTGTCGTTGTGGGCCGTCGGTCGCGCGGGAGCGGCCATTGCCGGTGAACTGGATCGCGGCACAATGGAACTATTACTCTCACAGCCGGTGCCACGAAACCGCCTCATCCTGGCGCACTTCATCGTGGACTGCATCGTGATTCCGATTTTGTGTTGTAGCATCCTGGCGGGTACACAAACGGGTCTAGCACTGATCGGGCCGTTTGAAGTGGATTACACCATACTCGACAAAATTCAGGCGAAGTCGCCGATCAAGTTACCGCGTGGCCCGGCGGTGTTGGACGTATCCGCATCCCGGCAAGGGTGGGCCGCCGTCAACCTCGCCGCGTTGATGTTTGCGATGAGTGGTCTGACGATGATGATCTCGGCGTTCGGGCGGAGTCGGTGGAAAGCCATCGGCATCGCGGCGCTCGTTGGTGTGACCATGTTTACCGCCAATGTGATCGGGCAGTTATGGGATGGCGCCGCGTTCGTGCGACCGTTCACCGTCTTCTTCTACTACCAGCCGCAAAAAATCTGGCTGAAAAACATCTGGACGATTGATCTCGGCGAGGGGTGGGCGACTAACAATCAGTTGTTGGAAGTGCCAGTGATGGCTATTTTACTCGGAGTTGGGGCAGCGGGTTATCTCATTGCTCTGGGGGTATTTGTTCGACGAGATTTGCCGGCACCTCTGTAGCATTCCAAATTGAATATCGTAAAAATTACCATTAATGTGATATTTTGATGAAGTGCGCTGATTTCTAACATTTTGCTATCGAACAATTTTGTCGAGGCGTTAAAAACAAATCATGCGTTTCAGCAAAGTGAGTTGAAACCATCACATCGCCTACCAAGTTCGCCCAAATACTCGCCCCATTCCCGTACAAGGATGAATGAGATGGTACGTGTTCGGTTTTTCACGTTCGTGTTGACGGTAATCGGATTTTTTGCGACAACTGTAGCCACTCAAGCGGCATTTGTCACGTCGTATGCCTACAGCGATCGGGTTGTTTACAACGGCACTTACAGTCGGTTTGCCACTGCGGCGGACGCCCAGAACAATACCAATGCCGTCTCAAGTGGTGCGTTGCAGCCAAAAGATGCGTCGCTGTTCTATGCCCGCGGAATCACAACTCCGGGCATCGGCGGTGCTGGCACGTTTTCCTACGACAGCTTGCTTGCAGCGGGCGGAACAGGTAACTATTCGCAGTTCTTCAACTCGGCGTTCTACGGAATTCCAGGCGGTGCTGCGAACCCGGCCCGTGACGCCAACAACTTGGTCCAAATCGACGACAACAACGGGTCAACAGTGACCTCGCACAGCGGGTCGTGGACGAACACGAGCTTCACGCAATTCCGGCTCACGGTTGCGGGGCAAAACGCCAACACAGCCGATGATTTGGCGCGATTAGCGGTCGGCGCCAGCAGCCTCCCGGTCTCAAACCCAGGCGGTTACGGCACGTGGCTCAGCTACGATCTCGATGTCACCTTCGGCGGTTTGAACGGCGTGTTGAACCCAACCTTTGGGCCTGGTTTTTACACGTCGTCGGGTGACCCGACCACCGCAACGGGGACGTTCAACGGTATCTTCCAGATGACGGGCGACGGCTTTTACCGTGTGAATTTGAACGTAGTCAAAGGCGACACCTACGGTTACACCAACCGAAATAACGGCGTGATCGACGAGTTTACGCGGGACTCATCTGGCGTCACGAATGGCTACTACATCAGCCAATTCGGGGGTTCGCTCGCACCGGCAGCCGTGCCCGTGCCGCCGTCTGTGGTCCTGGGTGCGATTGGCGCGCTGACACTCGTCGGCCTGCGTCGTCGGTTGTTCATGGCGTAGTCGGCTGTTTCAAATTGATCCTCAACCCCTTCGCCGACCGTACTCTTGCGGTCGGCGTAAGGTGTAACTCATTTCTCTGGCTGGTCAAAAAAAGACGTTCATCGCAGAGGACGCAGGGAAAGCCAATCAAGTTGTTTTGGATTGCTCTGCGTCTTTGCGTCTCTGCGTGAGAATTCCTTTGTTGCACCCTCGGTATTTCATTTCCATGCATTTCTCTTGACAGCAAGCCCATCTTTCGTTAATTGGCTCTCGCAAGTTCGGGCCGTGGGGACGGCCTGGGAATTTTTCGGGGGGAATTGACGATGAAACGGTTATCGACTTTGGCAGTTGCGGTCCTGGTCATCAGTTCGGTCGGGTGCCAGTGTACGAATTGCTCGTGGCAAAGCATGAAAGAACGAATCACCGGGGCTAGCCCTACGGTGAGCACGCCGACGCCAACGAATGGCGTGGTCCAAACGCAGTACCTCTCGGGCCAATCGGACGGTGCGGTTGCCCCACCGTCCATGTTACCAAGCTCCGTGACGCCCGCTTCCTTGGCGGGGTCGAAGTGAAAGACCTGCCCATAATCCCGTGGCCGGTCGGCTACGGGTGCGACAAGGTCAGGCGCCTGCGATGATGATGAGCGGGCGCTTGTCGGGGTCCGGTTCGGATTTGCGAATCAGTTCGCGGACCATCCACGGCACGTTGCCTTCGCCGAACAGCAGGAAGCCCAGCGTGCCGCTCCACGGCGTTTGGTCGGTCCAGCCGAAGTGGATTTCGGGGGGGCGACCCACCTTGGCCATTTCCAAGGATACGGCCGCTAGCGTGTTCGCAATCGACGCGGCGCCGGTGATTTTCAACACGTAACGGCCTTCTTCTTGGTGAATATCAATCTCGGGTTCGTTGACGAAATCACTGGCGTCATCGACGACGACTTCGACGAACACGACCATCAAATCCCGTGGGATACGGTGTTCACGGCGAACAGCCGCTTCCTTCTCCGGCAACCCACGGCGGCCCGGTCGGTGCGGGACCAAGATCGTCAATTCGAGGTGCCGAATTGTGTCCCAAAGGAACTTCGTTTGGGGGTCTTTGATTTTGAACCCGGCGAAGCGTAACTCCCCGCTTCGTGCCAGACGGGAGATAAACGAGACCGCCAAAATCCCCGCGATGAAGCACATCGAGATAATCAAGCCGACGGGCTTCTCGATCATGATCGCAATGGTCGTGTAGACAAACACGACGGTGATGAACAAGAACGGGATGGACAGCCGCCCGCCAAAGCTACCCGCTTTTGTCCGCCATTTTTCAATCAACGTCGCCACACAGGCACTGGTAATCAAGACCAGAACCCCAGTTGCATACGCACTACTTTGGGCATCGACATCCGCGTTGAAAATGACGGTGACCAGACAGTTGATTCCCGTCAACAGCACCACGAGAGGTCGAACCGCGTTCGCCCATTCCGGTGCCATCCCGTAGCGGGGCAGATATTTCGGCACGAGGTTTAACAAACCCGCCATCGCGCTGGCCCCGGCAAACCACAAAATCACAACCGTGCTGATGTCGTAAATCGTGCCAAACGTACTGCCGAAAAACGGCGCGATCCCTTTCGTCGGTGCTTCGTCATGCGCTAAGTAGGCCAGTGCGCGTTCAAAGGCCGGTGCTTTCGGCTTGGGAAGATCCGGAGGCCATCTTTCCGGGTCGATGAATTTGCCGGGGCTATCGGGGTCCGGGTAGATCAAGTCTTCGGGCGGAATGAGTGTGCTCACGACGAACGACGAACCCAACAAAAAGCACGACATAATTCCTGCGGCGAGTAGCAACAGCTTGCGTGTGTTCCGAATCCGGCCTTGGGGAGACTGTTTCGTATCCGAGGGGTCGCCTTTAATGAGCGGCATCACGGCGACGCCGGTTTCAAACCCGCTCAACCCGAGTGCCAGCTTCGGGAAGATGACCAGCACCACGACGATTAACGCCACCGTGCCACCGCCGGCAATCTCAACCGGCGCCGGGGGCATGTTCCAATTTCCTGCCCGGACATTGTCCGCCCACGTCGCAACCAATTCCGGGTGGTTGACCAGATAAACCAAGCCCGCCCCGACTACTAACGTGTTGAGGAACAAGTAAATGGCGGTCAGCACAACGGCAATGCCGATCACTTCCCGGAAGCCGCGCAGAAAGAACGTGCCGAGGACCGTGAGTAGAAGCAAGGTCAAGAAGAGTTGTTGCCGACTGTCTTCGAGCGGCCAATTCGGGTTTTCAATCAAGTGCTTCGCGGCATCGGCGGCGGAGAGCGTTTTCGTAATCACGAAATCCGTCGCCGCAAACCCCAGCAAGATCAGCACGAGGATCTTCCCCCACCACCCGGAGACGAGGTTCGCCAACATCCCGATGGAGCCTTGCCCTTCGGACGAACACCGGGCCACAAACGAGTATACCGGGTACGCACCGAGTAGCGTGACCGCGACCAGTACCACCGTCGCTAACGGCGCCAGCAAGCCCGCACTCTTGTACGCAATCGACGGTTGATACGCCAGCGTGCTGAAGTAATCCACGCCCGTCAGACACATGACCCAGAGCCAAAACGATTGGTGATGCTCCGAGGGTGGACGGACCGGCGGAATCGTCAGGACGGCGGGAGAGGATATCGACGGATTACTCATTTGAGGAAGTGTGATCGCCAACTCGCGTGAATCAAGCCACAAGCCTGACCCGAAGCGTTCGGCCGAGGTAGTTCACAATATGCTGGCCCCACCCCAGAACGACAACAGCTTAGCAAATCAGCCGCGAACAACCAGCGTCGCAACCGATGTTGGGGTGGCAAATGCACGAAGCCTGCCAAAAGGCAGGCTTCGTCATTCGGACAATTGATTGACCCGACTTAGCTCGCCGCGACGTTCACGCCACCAAGGAACGTCGTGGAATACGGCACGATGTTGGTAATCTCGGTTTGGTCCCGAGTGTTGATAACGCGAACGCGGGGGCTGTTGCCAGGGCCGTTCGCGGTGATGATGTCGTCGAGACCGTCGTTGTTCCAATCGACCGCAGCTACACGGACGCCACCTTGAACGATCCCGAACGACCCGGTGCCCGTGACGGCATTGACGAGCGCACTCGGGGCTTGCGATGGGGACAGCAACGCACCATTCGCCGGGGTTTGGAAGTTGAACGTACTCGGCCCGCTTGGTGTGCCGCTGCCAGTCGGCGTTGCATCGACAGGGATTGCGATTTCCCGAATCAGGCCCGCGTTACGGCCATCGAACACCCGGACAATGCCAGCACCGGCACCGTTCCCGGTGATGATGTCGAACTTGCCGTCACCACGCAAGTTACCCGTGGAGACAAAGACGCCGTCGCGGTTCGTGGAATCCGCAGCAAAGAACGAGTAATTCGGGGTCGCAATCGGTCGCCGGATCACTTTCTGGCCATCGTAAACGTTGATTTGTGGGCCGCCGCCGGAACCCGGCGCGGTAATCAGGAAGTCCCGGCCAACACGGTTCAAGTCACCGGCCGCCACGCGGACGCCGGCTCGCACGTTTTCATCGTAGGCGAAGAAATCGGCAATCGTGTTGAGGGTCGGGTTGAGGGTCAGCACGACCACGCGGGCCGCACCACCTTCACCGGCCCCGACGATGATGTCCTTGCGGCCATCCCCGTTGAAGTCGCCGACGGCGACGTACCCGCCACCCCGGAAATCGGTGCCGAATACAATCGTGTCAAGAATCGTTGCGCCGTCAATTCCGTCGTAAGCTCTCACACGAGCCGCACCACCCGATTCGGGAATGGTGATGATGTCATCGACGCCGTCACCGTTGATGTCGCCGACGGCGACCCGAACGCCGCCCGTGAATGTGGGTTCGTAGGGGAAGAAGTTGAACTTCAAAATCGACGTGCCCGCTTCGTAAACGCGAACATGGGGGCCGCCACCCGCGTCCGCACCCGTTGCGATGAGTTTCACGTTTTGGCCGAGCAAGTTGATCGTCACTTGGGCGAAGCCGACTTCCCCGTTGGACGGGTTGGTCGCTTGGTAGGTGAAGACCACCGGGCCGGAGTTGAACGGCACGTTGGTGGGCGCGATGAACGTGAACGACCCGTTCGGGTTCACCCGCAACGAACCAGCCGGGAGCGGCGTGAGCGAGTTTTGGTACGTCGGTCCTGCGACCAACTGCGCCGTCAGTACCGCTCCGGGGAGGGTGGTACTGAAGTCGTTGGCCAACAAACCTGTCGTCACGTCCACGGTCAGCACACGTCCCAGACCTGTGCTGTAGGTGTCGGCGACCGCGATTGTCGCCGGGACATCGCGCGCTTCGAGTTTTTCCAACCGCAACATCGCCTGAGGGCGATGGGCGGCATCGGTGTTCTTATTGTGCCGGGGAAAGCCGAACATGATCGGGCTGCTCCTACTTGTGTTCTGGTAAGGTGGGGCGACGATGGCGAGTCGATTGTCCGCCCGCGTCATGCGGGTGTCGATCGGTCTTGCATCGCCGGGCCAGACGCCCTCTTGGCAGTCCTTGCCCTCATGACGGCACAGTCGAAGGTTCACCACCGACCGTTGCGCCAATGACTCTGTTCCCTGATTCGGCGTTGGCCGGGCGTGCGGAACACGGAAACGGCCAATCCCGAGGCAACACTTTCCGCCGCAGTGCCGGTGGAAACGCATGGAGAAGGTGCGGACCGTGTTCAGGTTCCACCAATTCGACGGTGCAGCTTGAACGAACGACGGACGCCGTCCGAAAATTGATTCAAGTTCAGGCGGCGCGGAGCGCAAAGTCGGGGCGGTCGAGACGGAAGTGCGGGCTGTAGTAGGGGTCGCCGGTTTTCAGGAACTCGTTCCACTTCACATGAAAGAGGTCGTATTCCCGTTTGAAACGCTTTTGCTTCTCGTCGGTATCTTCGTAACCCCGCGTTTTCGATTCGAGGTGGTACAACTCCGCGTCCGGGGTCCAGACCACGCGGTAGCCCTTGCGGAGGATTTGCAAACAGAGGTCCACGTCGTTGAACGCCAGGACGAAGCCTTCGTCGAACCCACCGACATCCTCGAAGACTTTCTTCGGCGTCAACAGGCAGGCGCCCGTCACCGCAGCAACATTTTGCGTGTAGGTCAGGCGTTGCATGTGACCGGCGGCTTGACGGGGAAAGTTCAGGTGCCCGTGTCCCGCCACCCCGCCCATGCCGACGACGATGCCCGCGTGCTGAATCGTGTCATCGACGTAATAGAGTTTCGCCCCCACCGCTCCGACGCCGGGTTGTACCGCGATTTTGACGAGCGATTCCAGCCAATCCGGACTGATGGACTCGATGTCGTTGTTCAAGAACAACAGCAACTCGCCGTTGGCACGGCTTGCGCCGAAGTTATTGACCGCCGCGTAATTGAACGGCTTAGTCCACTCCAGGATTTGTACGTGCGGCTGTTTCTGAATCTCCCGATAGTATGCCAAGGTCTCGGGGCGTTGGCTGCCATTTTCGACAATGAGCAGTTCGTAGTTCGCGTAACTCGATTTGGCGAGACACTCGACGCAGCGGGCCAACATTTCGGGGTGATCTTTGTTGGGAATAATGACACTCACCAACGGCTGCGTGCGGAGGTGATAAACCACCTGATACGTGCCGAGTTGCGGGCCGTCGTGAACGGACGCATCGACACCGATCCGGGCCAGATGTTCGGTTAACGCCTTTTTGCCGTTGTCGTAGGCATAAGACTTGCTTCCTTTATTCGCCGCTGTGGACTGGGCGTGCATTCGCCAGTGGTACAACACCGCCGGGATGTGCACGATTTGCTTCGCCAGTTCGCTGGCGCGCAGAACAAGATCGTAATCCTGGGCACCATCAAAACCGGGGCGAAAGAGACCGATCTTGTCCAAGAGTGTCCGCTTCAATGTCGTCAGGTGACAAACATAGTTGCGGCTGCGAAGGGTTTCCGGGGACCAATCCGGCTTGAAGTTGGGTTCAACCCGTTCCCCAGTCTGATCGAGTTTGTCTTCGTCGGAATACAAGAAATCCGCGTCCGGCTGGCTGTTAATCGCCTGCACGATGTCATGAATCGCAAATTGCGCCAATGTGTCGTCGTGATCCAAGAAACAAACGTACTCTCCCGTAGCGAGTGAAAGTGCCGCGTTGGAGTTGCCGACAATGCCCCGGTTTTCGCTTAGAGTTTGAAGTTTGACTCGGGAATCGTCCCCCTTAAAACGGGACAAGATCGTCTGAATAGTAGGCGAAGTGCTAGCATCGGCAAGGCACAACTCCCAATGGGGATAGGTCTGGCCGATCACGGACTGAATCATCTCGACCAGGAACGATTCGGGTGGGTTATACACCGGGACGATGATGCTGATTTTCGGCGACCGGGCGAACTTGTGCTGGCGTTGTTTCTCAAGGTCGGCGGCCTTGGGTTCGTTTCGTTTGATCCAACGGCGGTATTCATCGTGCGGGGTCGCCTCCGTCAGGTGTCTGGCTGCTGGTGAGGGTCCGTTCCGGGCTTGCCTGGCATTGACTACCCAACCGACCATTTGACCTGCTGACCGTACTCCGGACCGGACAAATGCCCGACGCCGGGAATGAATCGGGAATACGCGGTTGAAGAGTTTCTGGATGTTGTGGACGAACTGGTAAGCGCGAGACGCCTTGATGTTCGCCAACTCCGCTTGCTTCTGTTCAAGTAACTCGGTTCGCCGCATCAACGCCGCTTCGAGTTGAAGAATCCGGCGCTGCGAGACATCAAGTTCATGGGCTGCGTCTAGGAAAGGTTCTGGGGTCATGCGTCCTTCTTCATACACAGCAACTGCAACCAAACGACGGACTGAGAAGCCACGTCGTCGCTTCCTGAAACGGGTTATACCATTGCACACCAAATTGCAGCAACGACAACTGGATGCCGAGTTGCCAAATGTTACGCAGCGAAATTGAGCGTTAAACGATTCAGGTGGGAAACAGGATTCTTTTTATTAACACGATCGGCTGGTGTGTTCGAGGTTTCCCAATGTCCAGTAATTACAATCGGTTAAAGTCCGTATTTCAGGATAGGCGTTATGATTTCACTCCGACGCAATATGTTCCGGTAGTTTCCTTGGCTTTTTCACTATTTTCTGCAGGCATTGCCCGAAAGGTGTTCTAGGGTCATTGGTAGAATCAATAGGCGGCACCACCGCCTCGTGTGGAGGACACATCATGATGACCATCTTGTTCCCGCTCGCCCTCGTGACCATTGTCACGCTGTTTACCTTGAGCGTCCTGGCCGTTGTTGCCAGTCGCCACGCTGTCTTGCAACCCACGACTGTCGATCCCTTTTCGGCACCGCGCATCTCGGACCCCTCGTCCGACACAATGGCGGGGAGTTCCGAAATGGTCAAGACGGTCCTGACACCGCCGACCGATTGGCATGTCACCACGCTGCACAACTTGAGTGAAGTCGAAGACCTGCTCGATTCGCTCGAAGCCCACGGGATCCAACACCGCGAAGTCGTAACACTCTCCGAAGACTGTTTCGCCGTGCGGTGGAAATAAGTCCAAGCAGTATCGTTGCGGACGAACAAACGGCGAGGTTTATCCTCGCCGTTTTGCTTTTTACCATTGCCCCTCACCCGCGATACTTTTACATTCAGCGTCAACTTGTTCTGCACGATCCCCAAACAGATCGCGGGAGTTAGACGTTTATGTCCACTGAATCGCCGATGAGTACGAACGCCCCACCGCTGGCATCCGGGATGCGTTTCAAACTCAGCTTCATGATGTTCTTGCAATTCTTCATCTGGGGAGCTTGGTTTGAACTCGGCTTCGCCTACATTCCGAGTCTAGGTTTCCCCGAGTGGTGGCAAGTCCCCACGGTCTTCACCGCGTTCAACGTTGGGGCGCTGGTCGCGCTGTTCTTCAGCACGCAATTTGCCGACCGAAAATTCGCCGCGCAAAAGTATCTCGCGTTCAGCCACTTGATCGGCGGGGCCGCGATTCTCGGACTGTACTTCTTGCCAGGGGACAAAAACACCCCCGCCCCGTTCTGGCCGTTCTTCGCGTTGATGTTGTTGCACTCGGTCTTCTACGTGCCGACGATTTCGATTACGAACTCGATCGCGTTCGCCAACCTGACCGACCCGTCGCGGCAGTTCGGCCCCGTTCGCTTGTGGGGCACGATCGGCTGGATTGCCGCGTCGTGGCCGTTCATCTTCATTCTGGTCGATTGGGCCAACGTGCCCGCGTTCGGGACGATGGGAACGATCGAGTGGATCGGGAAAGTGCTCGGGACTTCTA
>JANLRE010000605.1:0-1376 GCA_031368205.1 Fimbriiglobus sp.
AAGGTCGGCGACCTCAAGCCGCAAAACTTCGAGGAAGTCCGCCAGCACATCAGCGCGTTTCGACCGGGAACGGAACTGACGATTGTGGTTCGACGCGGCGAGGAAACGAAAACGGTCAGCGTCCGCCTGATCGCGCTGCCACCTGATGTCTCAGGGCAGCAGCGTAACACGATCCCATTCCCCCAGAACAATTGAAACCGGGAGCCACGACGATGAACATGCCACTGCAAACGTCCCTTCGCATTCTGCCGCTGCAAAATGGCGACCGGCTCACCCGCGACGAATTCGAGCGCCGCTACTTCGCCATGCCGCACGTGAACAAAGCCGAACTCATCGAAGGAATCGTTTACATGCCATCGCAGGAACGGCTTCGGGTTTGCGCACAGTACAGAATGGCTCTGACGCTGTGGATCGGCACATACACGGCCTACACTTTTGGGTTGAGTGCGGGGTTGAATTCTACAGTTAAGATCGACCAGAATAACGAACTACAGCCAGATATTGTGATGCTGATCAAACCTAAGTTTGGTGGACAAGTTCGACTCGATGGAGCAGGCTACATCTACGGCGCGCCTGAATTCGTCGCCGACGTCACAGACAATATCGAGATCACAGAGTGGAGGAAGAAACGAACGGTGTATCTCCACAACTTGGTAAGTGAGTACATCGTGTGGCGGGTCTATGACGAGGCCGTTGATTGGTTCGTGATGCGGGACGGGGACTTCACACCACTGGTGCCGGACAGTTCCGGGATTCTGAAAAGTGCGAACTTCCCCGGCTTGTGGCTGGATGTTGCGGCGATGTTGCGGCGGGATTTGGCTGCGGTCCTTGCTGTGTTGAATCAAGGTTTAGCATCTCCGGAACATGCCGATTACGTGGCGAAGTTGCAGGCGGCGTTCAAACCCAATCCCGCATAATCGGTCCACTTCGTAAAATTCCCCACGCCGCCCGTTGCGGCGGGCGACGGTTCTGTTTAGTGTGTCACCCTGCTACGACGTTCCTTTCCCACGGTTTTGGAGTTCGGTTATGCTCGTTCGGAAGTTCCTGGTCCCCATCGCCTTGATGGCGTGGTTCGCAACCGCCCCCACAGCACGGGCTGATTTTAAGTTCAACGCCCTCTTCACCGACAACGCCGTGCTTCAACAGGGCCAAGTGATCCCCGTTTGGGGCACTTGCGATGAGGACGAGAAAATTAGCGTGACCCTCGGCGACCAGTCGTCGGACGCCCGCATCGTCGGCAAGCAATGGGTGGCGTTTTTGAAAGGCCCTGGAGCCGGTGGACCGTTCGAGTTGAAAGCGCAAGGCAAGTCGATTCACCACGTCTGTAAAAACGTGATGATCGGCGAAGTGTGGGTTTGCTCGGGGCAGTCGAACAT
>JANLRE010000611.1:0-19524 GCA_031368205.1 Fimbriiglobus sp.
CAGTCGGATGCACCCATGCGGATTCGCCGGTCGGCGTGGTATCCTTCTTCCAAATGGGCACGAGTTCTTTGAGGGTGTCAATGGCGTAGCGGCACGCTTCAAACGCCTCGACGCGGTGCGGGCAACTGACAGCCACGGCCACGCTGACTTCGCCGACACCCAGGCGACCCAGGCGATGAACAATCGCCATCTCTCCGATCGGCCACCGTGTTCGCACTTCCGCTTCGATCTCCATCAGCTTCTTTTCCGCCATCGGTGCGTAAGCGTCGTAGTCGAGGAACACGGTGACTTCGTCCCCGGTCAAATCCCGCACGGTGCCGAGGAACAGCACCACCGCGCCGCAGTGCGACGCGCGGACATGTTCCGTCAAAACCGCGTAATCAATTGGCTCGTGGGTGAGTTGAATCATACCCGCAGTGTATCAGCCGCCGCTCACGGGCGGAATGACCGCGACTTCATCCGTAGGCGTCAACACCTGCGAATCGTCCGCGAACTCGTGATTTACCGCAACGCGGCAACGGTCGAGCAACCCCGCCAAGTTCGGATGATTCCCAATCAATGCGAGACGTAAATCTGTCACCGTGGCATGGGTCGGAAGTTCCACGACAACATGCGACGCGGCAACGATGTCCCGTAATTTGGCGAAGAGTTGCACTGTCAGCGTCATGTCAGTTCGTGACCCCTAGGTACTGCTTATTCCCGTCTCCCCCCGTTTGCGGGGGGATTAAGGGGGGTTGCCCCAACTTCCAGCCGGTTATGGTTGGCAGTCGTGACCCCACCCCGGCCCTCCCCGCACGCGGAGAGGGAGTCAGATGCTTTTGCGTCAATCCGTGGTCCGTTTGCCGAGGCGTTTCCCCAACTTCCGGCGAAGCTCGGGCATCAGGCCGTAGGCGAGTGCGAGGTACTGCACCGGGTGCAGGGTACGCTTGCCGGTGCCGTCTTGCATTTGCATTCGGCACGTTGCGCATTCGGTGGAGCCGTACATAATTTGCGTGCGGCGAAGTTCGGCGAGCATCGGTTCCCCGGCGATCAGGGACGGCGCGTAGTTCGCCACATTCAGGCCGTAAGTGCCCGCCATGCCGGAGCAACTTTTGTCGATCGTTTCCACTTGCAACGCGGGAATCAACGCCAGCAACTTCGGGCCGGCGATGGGACCGGGCAGCGCTTTCACGTGGCAGGGCACGTGGTGCCCCAACGTCAGCGGCAGCGGTTCAAAATCGGTGCGAAGCCGTTTTGCTTCGTGCAATTCCCACAGAAACGCCGTGAGTTCGGTCGTGCTTTCGGCCACCAGCTTCGCATCCGGTGTATCGAGCAGATCGAGGTAATCTTGCGTCAGCGCAACGGCTGCAGTTGGCTCGCTACAGACGATGCGATAGCCTTCACGGGCCAACGGCGCGAGGGTGCGGATGTTGTACGCGGCCACGTCGCGGGCGGTTTCGATGTCACCCTGTCCCAGTGGTGCCATGCCGCAGCCCCGTTGCCGCCGCGGGACGTGAACTTCAATCCCGTTGTGCTGTAATACCGCAACGGTGGCGAGGCCGATGGACGTGTCGTTGTAGTTGGCAAAGGTATCGACGAAGTACGCGACTTTCGTGGCTGGATTCGGTGCGTTTGTGGGTCGTGCGCTGAGTCGTCGGACCCGCTGCAAGAACGTGCGGGAGGCGAACTTCGGCAGGGTTCTCTTGCGAGCAATGCCAAAGATTTTCTCGATCAACCAGCGGGCCGGCGTTAGCCACAGCAGGAGGTTCGTGGTGAAGGCAAACGAGCTAGCCAGTGCGGTGAAGCCTTCCATTCGGGCCAGCACCCAGTCGTCTCGGTCGAGGCCGTTTTCGGCGTGGTATGCGGCTTTGGCTTCGAGCATCAGCTTCGGAATATCGACGCGGCCACGGCACTCGGTGCGACACATTTTGCAATTCACACACAGTTCCGCAACCGCCTTGACGCTCTCCGATGAGAATTTCAATTTGTCGGTTGGTTCACTCAGCATCGCGCGCATGAGGTTCGCCTTGGCACGCGGCGTGGCGGCCTCCGACCCGGTCGCATGAAACACCGGGCACATCCGCCCGACGGTCCGCGTTCGGCAATCGCCGCAACTGTTGCAATTGGCCACTTCCACTTCAATCTGGGACTGAGTCCAAAGCAACAACGGCTGGAGTATACTCGCTTTTTCCGGCTCAGCGCGGAACGGCCAGGCGGCTCGGCTCGGGTCCGGGGCGATGAGTTTGCCGGGGTTCAGGATGTTCTTCGGGTCGTAGATGCGCTTCAACTCCGTGAAGATCGGGATCAGCGGTTCGTACTGCTTTTCCACCCACGGCGTGCGGGCGATCCCGGTGCCGTGTTGCGTGCTGATGGTTCCCCCCAGCGCGATCACGTGTGAATGAACCGCCTCCGCGAGAGACCACAGTTTTTGCCGGTCCGTGGGGTTCGTTAAATCGACGAGCGGGCGGATTTGCACTTGCGCCGCAAGCACACGCACCAGGATTGACGCGGTCAGGTCGAAGCGGTGCAAGATGGCGCGAAGGTCACGTAAAAACCGCGACAGTTCTTCGGCAGGCACCGCGACATCTTCCACGCACGCCACCGGGCGCGGGCCAGGACTCTTCGAGTACAACCCGCCCACTGCCGTGGTGTAAAAGCGCTGAACCCGCGCTAAAATCACCGCGTCACACGACGGCTCCACTAGCACGCCAAACGGATGGTCAAGTTGTAACCGTTGCACCGCCGCGTTGCCGGATGCGACGGCGTGGGATTCACTTTCCGCTTCGATCGTCACGATGACGGCCGCCCCAATCGTGGGCGGAATGCTGCCGATTCCTTCGGTTACGCTCAGGCTCCGAGACAGTGCAATCAGCCGTTGATCGAGCAAGTCGCAACTCACCACGTCGTTCACCGTTCGCAACACCAGACCCGCTTTGGTGGCCGCTTCCACGGTGGCGAAGCCGAGTACGAATTGACACGTACCCAACGCAAGTGGAATGGTTCGCAACGTCGCTTCGGTGGTGAATGCGAGTGTGCCTTCGGAGCCGACGAGCAGCGTGGCGATGTCCAAACCCTTCGGCGTTAACACGTCGTGCAAGATGTACCCACACCGATTGAAAGCCGTCTGCGGTCGAGTGAGCTGAATTAGTTCCCGATGCTCCGCGAGGAGCGCTGCGGTTTGGGCACGGAGTTCGATCAGCCGTTGCCCGCGTTCGATGGTGAGCGGTTCGCCGTTCCGTGTGGGAACGAACCCCGGCGATGTCACGGTTGCCGCTTCGCCGTTGTCCCAAATCGCTTGCAACGCCAGCACATAATCCCGCGTGTAGCCATGCCGAAACAGATTCCCCCCGGAGGCGTTGGTGGCAATCATCCCACCAATGGTGCAAGTGGCGGAACTAGTCGGGTTCGGTGCGAACCGCCGACCGTGCGGGGCCAGTGCCGCGTTCAACTCCGTGTGGGTCACGCCGACTTGCGCCCGCACCCAGTCCGTGCCGATTTCCAACACCTTGCGGAAATGCACGCTCAGATCCACGACGATGCCCGACCCCAACGACTCGCCCGCCAACCCCGTCCCGGCACCGCGCGCGATGAGCGGCAGTTGGTGTTCGGCGGCGTACTTCACAAGGGTCTGTAAATCGCCGTCATCCAGTGGCACCGCGACGGCGTGAGGCAACAAGTAAAACGGGCTAGCGTCCGATGCGTAGACGACCCGCGACGGCACATCGACGCGCAACGACCCGCGAAACACGCCACGAAGGTCGTCATGAATTTGTTGGTGAGAGAGCATGAACCCGTCGATTCGAGACTGTGGATGGTGTCCGTGATTTCGGCATTCCCGGCGAACCGGCGACGTGAGTCGCCTGGGTGAAAACCTGCCTGCCGCATATGGCAGTCCACCCGGCAGCTCACGCAGCCGGTTCGCCGGGAGTCAGCGGCCAAACACCAGCGACATCAGTTCCCCGCGTGTCATCGGGTTGGTTTTGAACAGGCCGCGCATAGCACTCGTAATCGTCATCGCGCCCGGTTTCCGCACCCCGCGAATGCTCATGCAACTGTGGCTCGCTTCCAGAATCACGCCCACGCCGCGTGGGTGCATTTCGCGCATAATCAGGTCCGCGAGGTCTTCGGTCATCCGCTCTTGTACTTGCGGTTTACGCGCGAGCGCTTCGACGACTCGTGCCAGTTTCGACAGCCCGACCACGCGGCCATCCGGTAGGTACGCGATGTGGGCCTTGCCCAGAAACGGCAACAAGTGGTGTTCGCAACAACTGGCGAACTCGATGTCCTTGACCAATACCATTTCGTCGTGCTTTTGCGTGAACGTCTTCTTCAAAAAGATCGCCGGATCAATGTGCAGCCCGGCAAAAATCTCCGCATACATTCGCGCCACCCGCGCCGGCGTTTCCAATAACCCTTCGCGGTCCGGGTCTTCCCCCACCGCAATCAAAATCTCCTTCACCGCCCGCGCAATCCGTTCGTGATCGACGTGTGTCGGCACATTCTTCGACGGCTCGTCATCGCTATCACACGACAACTCACCGGCACTAATCAGTTGCTCCGCCAGCCGCAACATCTTGTCGGAATACGGCCCGTTTTCGTCGTTCATGTCTGTAATCCACAGGTTGGCATTCCTGGCGAACCGGCTGCGTTAGCTGCCGGGTGGGGCACCACAACCGGGTGACAACCTGCCAACCGACCGAGGCGATCCACCCGGCAGCTAACGCAGCCGGTTCGCCAGTACCTAATCCCGCCATTGTATCCGTTGACCAGTCGCATTCCACGGCGTACCGTGGGCATGACCCTCGGAGACGATCGCCCATGAGTTCCACGCGACAGGCATTGGAAGACTACCTCGCCGCAAACCCGGACGACATCGCCGCGCACTCCGCCTACGCCGACTGGCTGACGGAGAACGGCGACCCACGCGGGGAGTACATTCGGTTGCAACTTGCATTTGAAGACCGCAACCAACCCGCCGATCAAGTGCGTTCAATGGCGAAAACTGCGTTCGCAATTCGCCGAAAACACGAAGTCGAGTGGTTGGGATCGCTTTACAACTTTGTCTACTCACCACGAAAGGGACGATCAGATGTGGTGCCTGTTGGGCCAGATATTGACATCATCTATCGGTTCGGGTGGATACACGAAATCGAGACTAGGATTCCGACGATCGAATTTTGGGCTGCGCTTGCTACTTCATCCATTTCGCGGCTCTTACACACGTTGTCTGTGAAGTCAGATCTGAATGAAGAAAGTATTAGGCCAGTTGGATGGCTGGATTACGCCGAAAACTTTCCGAATCTCCGACATCTTAGTATTTGCACTGACGGCTTGCTTGATGAGCACGTTGAGCGTTTGCTTGAGTCAGGCGTACTCAACCGCCTTCGCGGATTGGATTTGACGGGTTGCTACATCTCCGATGATGGTGCATTGGCATTGGCACGCGATCCGGCTGTTACCAAATTAGAGTACCTCCATCTCCACTACAATTTGCTATCCCCCATTGGAATTGACGTGCTAGCCACAATTGGAATCGAAGTTGGCGTTCAGCGGTTCGGCAATCAACGCGGTCTTGCCCGGCACGAGGACTGATCGCCATGCCCACCGATCATGAGGCGTTGTTGCGCACAATCATTGCGCACCCGGAGGACGACCTGCCTCGGCTGGTGTTTGCGGACTTTCTGGAGGAGTCGGGGCACCCGGCGCATGTGGCGCGGGCGCACTTTATTCGCGTGCAGATTGAAGCGGAGCAGCATGAAGCGGGAAGTCCGGAGCGGGAGAAGTACGAGGCGTTCGCGGCGGAGTTGCGGGGGCAATTTCGGGATGAGGTCGATTTGATCCTGCCGGAATCGAAAAAGGTGGGCGTGACCGGGATTCGGCGCCGGGGGTTTGTGGAAGAAGTTCATGCCCGAGAGATGGAACTGCTGGACTACGGTCCGTTGTTGGTTGAGGTAGCACCCGTGACATCGTTGAGGGTCCAGATGTTGGCGAACCAACGGTTTCTGGCTCGTGGCGTGACGTGGCTGAGTTCGATCCGCTCCTTTACGTTGGGTAAACTGTATTGGCCGTTCTACCTGGACACCGAATTTTGGTTGGAGTTCATACGCCACCCCCACTTTACGCAACTCCGCACCGTGAACCTGTCCGACAACCGCCTCAGCGATGATTGGGTGGTGCTGTTCATTTCCGAACTCCCCGCCACCGCCTTCGCCCACACGCTCCGCGAACTGATCCTGGTCCGCACCGACATCAGCGATCGCGGCGCCAACACGCTTGCTGCCGCACGCGGAGTCGAGGCGCTGACAAAACTCGACCTACGCGAGAACCGCATCACCGAGAGCGGCGCGGAAGTTCTTCGCCGCCGATTCGGGGAGCGCGTTATACTGGATTGACTTCCCGGCGAACCGGCGACTAACGTCTCCGGTTCGCCGGGAAGTCATTCTGTTGCCCCCGGCCATTTCTTGCGGTAACTTAATGCTATTCTGCCTGCGTGCCTCTCTGCTCTCTGTTCGTCTGGAGTTTACCATGCCTCGTTGGGTGTTCGTGCCGGTGTTGGCCGGGTTGTTGGCGACGTTGGCGTTTGCTGTGCCGCCGGACGCGGCGAACGAGAAGTCGAAGGCCACGTCGCCGGAGGCGGAGGAGTCGGCCAAGCGGGCGCAAGTTGCGAAGGGGCTGAAGGTCGAAGTTTGGGCAAGTGAGCCGAATTTGGCGAACCCGGTGTCGTTTGCGTTTGATGAAAAGGGCCGTTGCTTCGTCGTGGAAACGTATCGCCACACCGACGGCGTGACCGACACCCGCAGCCATATGTATTGGCTGGATGACGACCTCGCTTGTCGGAGCGTTGAAGACCGTTTGGCGATGTACAAGAAACACAAGTTCCCCGCCTACGAGAAGTTCGGCGAGCAACTTCGCATGGTGTGGGACAGCACCGGCAGCGGGAAGGCGGACAAGAACAGCGTGTTCGCGGGGCCGTTCAACAAGCCCGAAGACGGTGTGGCGGCGGGGGTATTGGCACGCAAGGGAGACGTGTACTTTGCCTGCGTGCCGACGCTTTACAAACTGAAAGACACGAAGAACGAGAACAAAGCGGACGTTGTGGAAAAGCTGTCAACAGGTTACGGGATTCACGTCCAGTTCATCGGCCACGACTTGCACGGGTTGCGGATGGGGCCGGACGGTAAACTTTACATGTCGATCGGCGACCGTGGGTTTAAGGTCGTCACGAAAGAAGGCAAAACGCTGAGTAATCCGGACAGCGGCGCCGTGCTGCGCTGCGATCCCGATGGTAAGAATTTGGAAGTCGTCCACATTGGTTTACGCAACCCACAAGAGTTGGCGTTCGACGATTTCGGGAACCTGTTCACGTTTGACAATAACTCGGATTCGGGTGACAAAGCGCGTTGGGTGCAAATCGTCGAGGGCGGCGATAGCGGTTGGCGGTGCGGCTACCAGTACGGCACGCTGATGCACCATGCCGGCGTGCCGCAAGGGAACCGTGGGCCGTGGAATACGGAGAAAATTTGGGAAGTGCCCAGCGCGACGGCCATGCCGCCCGCATACGTCGTCCCGCCGCTGATGCACATCGGCAACGGTCCGTCCGGCATGACGCACTACCCCGGCGTCGGACTGAACGCCCGGTACAAGGATCACTTCTTCGCCACGGACTTCACTGCATCGCCGGGGAATAGCGTGATCTGGTCGTTGAGCGTGAAGCCGAAGGGCGCGAGCTTTGAAGTGACCGATCTGCACCCGTTCGTGAAGGACATGGTCCCGACCGACTGCGAGTTCGGACCGGATGGTGCGTTCTACTGGCTCGACTGGACCGGCGGTTGGAACAAGCCCAACAAAGGCCGCATCTTCAAAGTCACCGACCCCGAAGCGATGGCGAATCCGGTCGTGGCCGAATCCCAAAAGCTCATCGCCGACGGGATGGCGAAAAAAACCAATGGTGAGTTGGTCAACCATTTCGATCACCCGCACCAACAAGTCCGGCTTGAAGCGCAGTATGAATTAGTGAAGCGTGAAGGTGCGAATCAGGAATTGGTGAATTACAAGCCAAAGTCCGTTCTGGGAACGATTCACAAACTCTGGGCGTGGTCCGCGGTCGGTTTGGCGGAAAATGCGATCGAGTACTTCGGTCATCAATCTGCTGAAGTGCGATGGACCGCCATTAAGGTGTTTCGGAATCGAAAAGTGAAAACACAGATCGGTGCCGCTGAAAGTGCTGAACAATACGCAATGAAATTGTTGGTCGATCCGGATGCCCGAGTCCGTGCGGAAGCCGCGATTACCTATGGCAAGCTTGTGGCATCTCGGCCAATTGCTGTCACCCCGTTGTCACAACAAACCCAGTTCGCGCCGCTCTTCAAGATCCTGAAGGACAACAACAACCAGGATGCCTACGTGCGGCAAGCTGCGGTTGAGGGGTTGATTGCGGCGGTGGGTGGGTCGTCGCCGTGCGAGTTGGCATCTGCGTGGAAGATCTCGAAGGGTCAGTTCGATACCCCGGCGGTGCGGTTGGGCGTGGTGTTGGCCTTGCGCAAAATGCAATGTAACAAGCTGGATGAATGGCTGACGGACAGCGATCCGCAAGTGGTGGTCGAAGCGGCGCGGGCGATCTACGACCAGGAGTTGCTGACGCCGATGGCGGGGTTGGCGAAGTTGGCGGACACTGCGAACTTGCCGGAAGCCGTGGCGTATCGGGCGGCTGCGGCGAATTACAAGTTGGGCGGTCCGGAGAATGCAATCCGGTTGGCGAATGTGGCAGCGCGATCCAGCGAGCCGGATCACCTGCGTAGTGCCGCCCTCAAGATGCTCGGCGAATGGGCGAGGCCGGGTCGGCGTGACCCGATTACGGGGCTAACGCAGAACCTCCCGGAACGTCCGCAAGCGGACGTGGCGAACGCGGTGAAACCGGTGTTGGCGAAGCTGTTCGTCGGCACGGAACTGGTCCGCAAAGAGGCGGCCAGTGTCACCGCGAAGCTCGGCATCAAAGAAGTCGGACCACTGATGGCCGCACTCGTTGCCGACGCCAAGCAACCGGCATCGCTGCGTGCCGAAGCCCTGTTTGCGCTGGATGCGGTCAAGGCCACCGAACTCGCGGACTCTGCCAAGCTCGCGCTGTCTTCCACCGAACCGAAGCTGCGTGCTGCTGCCCGAGTGGTGAACGCCAAGGCGAACCCGACGGCGGCATTCACCGAATTGCCCGCACTCTTGAAGGACGAAAAGGCCACGATCATCGAAAAGCAAATGGCACTCGAAGTGATGGGCACGTTGAAGGAATCGAAGGACGTGGACGAATCCATCGCACTCCAACTCGATGCGATTACTACGGGCAAGTTGCCCGTCGAATTGAAACTGGATGCGATGGAAGCGGCCCAATCGCGATCGAATGCGAAGGACTTGAAACTCCACGCCGAACTGCGTGTGAAGCTCAAAGCCATCGACACTGACGACCGGGACGCCAGTGTGAAGGATCCGCTGGCGCGGTACCGCGATTCAATCGCCGGCGGCGATGCGATTCGTGGCCGTGAACTGTTCATCAACAACGCTGCCGTGTACTGCCAACGCTGCCACAAGCTCGACGGCCAAGGCGGGGAAGTCGGCCCGCAACTCAACGGCATCAGCGCGAAGCAACCGCGTGACTACTTGCTCGAATCCATCGTCTACCCGAACGCCAAGATTGCCGAAGGCTATCAAAGCGTGATCCTGAACACGGTCGATGGCAAATCGCTTGCGGGTGTGCTGCGCAAAAAGGATGCGACGGGGTACACGATCGTGACCGCCGACAACAAGGTTATCACGGTGCCGAAGGACGATGTCGAAAGCGAAAAACCCGACAAGTCCGCGATGCCGGACGACCTGCACAAGAAGCTCACCAAGCGCGAACTCCGCGACATCGTCGAGTTCCTCACCAGCCTCAAAGACGAACCGAAGAAGTGAGGTGCAGCATGGAAGTCCAAGTTCTTGACCCGCACTTAGAACCCAAGTTTCGTGACTCGCCGGTTGAGCGGGAGTCACGGTTCGAGGAAGTGTGGGAGGGGGTTGTTGTTATGCCACCGATGCCGAACAACGAGCACCAGGACATCCAGTTCAAACTGTTGTTGCCGATCGCGGCGGTTGTTGAAGAACCGGGGATCGGTTGCATCACGGCGGGGGTCAACATCAGCGACCGCGAGGACCAGTGGGAGCACAACTACCGGGGTCCGGATGTCGTGGTGTACCTCAACACGAACCCGGCAGTCAACCACGGAACCCACTGGCAAGGGGGTCCGGACTTCCTCGTCGAGATCATTAGTCCGGGTGAAAAGCCGTATGCCAAGTTCGAGTTTTATGCCAAGGTGAACACCCGAGAAGTGCTGATCGTGAAGCGCGATCCGTGGGTGATTGAATTGCATCAACTCAACGAAGGCGTGCTAGAACTTGCCGGACGATCGGACACAGCGCAGCCGACGATTCTCGTGAGTTCTGTCTTGGCGCTGACTTTTCAACTCGTGGCAGGGCGGGTCCGACCGCAAATCGAAGTGACTCATCCGCCGAGTGGTAAGACGTGGTTGGCGTGATTGGGACCGTGCTTATTTGAATTCACTGAGCGGGGGACGTGAGTCCTCCGAGGTTCTGCTCGCTGCTGAGGAAGTCTAAACTCGGGGGACTCACGTCCCCCGCTCAGTGAAAATCGTTGAATCATTATTTCGCGCGCGTGTGAACCACTAACACCACGCCGCTGCCTTCCTTACTATCGAAGATGACCGGGCGGTCTTTACCGGGTTCGGCGAAGCAAATGGTCAGCTTGTCTTCATCAACTTTGGCGATGCCGAGCAGCGTCTTGTCCTTGTACCGGCCGGCGCTGGGCTTCATGTCGATCATGAACGGTCGCTTTTTCACGTCAATCACCAACGTCCCGGACACCGTCGGGGTTTTGCTACCGGCGACTGGTGTCACGCTGTACTTCTCGCCGTCGTGAACCCGCGTGGCGCCTTTCAAATCGTCGTCCACTTTGCCGTCGCGGATCACGCTATCGACAATCCACTTGCCAGCGGTCGGGTCTGCGAGGTTGTTGCTCGCGTGCGTCAGCCCCGCAAGGCAAACGAACAGGGTCACCATCAACACAACGTGTTTCATCGTCTTCTCCGGAAGTCAGTCAAAAGTTGCCACTACACCAAAGTTATCAAGGTGATTTCCGGTTGGCAATTGACCCGGACTGGCAGGATCGAAAGCCCGGTCCCGGCAGACACGTAAACTTGCGTGGCAGGCGCTTCGACGTAGCCGTGGGTGTATTTTTGCCCGTACTGGCTGGGTGTGATTGGCGCACCGTAACCCGGTAACACGATTTGCCCGCCGTGCGTGTGGCCACTCAGCACCAAGCCGACGCGCCGATCGGTCAGGGTTTCCGCAAAGTCGGGGTTGTGCGAAATCAGCACGCACGCATCGGTGAGCCGAGTATCGGCGAGGGCCTTGGTCAAGTCCGGGCGGCCGTGCCAGAGGTCATCGACGCCAGCGAGCCGAAGCCGTTCGCCGTGCCGGGCCAGCCACACGCCGCTGTTCGTCAATTCCGTGACGTTCGCCTTTTTCATGCCGTCGCGGGTCAGCCGTTCGCCGTGCATGTAGTCGTGGTTGCCAAGCACGCCGAACACGCCAAGCGGTGCGGAGAGACACTTTAATATGTCAAAGCAGGGTGCGATATATTTGCTGTCGCGGTGCGAGTAATCACCGCCCAACACGATGAGATCCGGGTTCAACGTCATCGTGGTGCGGACAATCCCCGCGACATAGTCCAAACTGACGAACGGCCCGTGGTGAATGTCCGTGACGAACGCCACGGTCATGCCCTGGAAGTTCGCCGGCAAGTTCCGCAACGTCAACGTCTGGCGATCAATTTTGAGGTTGGTCGAGGCCGCAAAACCGTAGCACGCCCCGATCGTCGGGACGGCAACGGTGGCCGTGGTAATCCGCGCAACGGACTGAAAGAAATGGCGTCGGTTCATCGGGTCGTCCTTCGGGGGTTCCATCCCACTGGCGAACGGGAGGATATGAGCGTACCAAAAAAGGAGCAACCTGTGCGAGTATTTTCCCAGATTCACCAAGTAGTCGATGGTCGGGACAGCCAGCGGATGTAAACGCAGGTTAACAAATCGCGTGCATTGATAACAAATCGAAATCGCTTTTCGTGGTAGCGGTGAGGAAAGCCCGGCTTAGGCGCGACCGCCGGGGGCGACTTGCCCTTGGAACTGGCTGTCGTTCCGTAGCGGTGTGCCTGACACTTCCTCAAGGATGAGTTGGCAAATCGGGGTGCCGGGGTAGAGCGAAATGTTGCAGGGGCCGAGGTTAATGAGTTCGAGCGTAATCGTGCCGGAAAAGCCAGCGTGGATCGTCGGGGCGGTGAAGTGTACGAGCAGGCCACACCGTGCGTAAGAACTTTTCCCTTCGACCCGAGCAGCGAGGGAAATTTGGCCATTCTGTAGCAACGGTAACGACACCTTTTCTAGCGTACTGCCCAGCACCAACCGATTGGGACGCAAAATGAACGGACTATCATCGGTAATCTTCCGTGTCTCGGAATTTGAGCCGAACAGTTTCGCAAACGCTCCCTGGTTGAGGTTGATGTCGAGTGCAAGCCCCTCTCTGAAGTACGAAATCTCGTGTCCCAATCGAAGATCCACAGCAGTCGTCTGGTAGGGACATTTCCCCGGACCGGACGGGTCACGTGGCAACGGCTCTGGATCAATGAACAGCCGTTGCTCGTCCAGTGCGAGTTGAATTGCAACATTCGATAGGATCATGGCGTGTCCGAGAGGTCGGTTTCGGAAACCGTCACACTGTCGCTGTACGAAGTTGGGAGAATCGCCAAGAGGTTGCCGCCGCGCGTGACAACCGTGACGCGAACTTTGCCCAACTCACCGGGATTGCCGCTGACATCGGATGAAGGAACAAAAACAGACGCACGAGCAGTTCCTGAAGTTGGGTAGGTCACTGCCATCTCGTTGCTGAACATGCCCCGGTCTAAATTGCACCGAAGCCACTTTTTCGTATGCATCGTGAATCCTCAATAAGGCGCGCAAAGAGTACAAGCATACACGATGTCAATTTGATAGCAAGGAATTCCTATGGGGTATCGGTGTAGAGTGTAGCGAATACCCCGCTCGATAACTGCTCCGCTCACTCGTCGTACTTGATCAAGAATTGATTTGCCCTCAACTGCAAAACGATCTCGGTGGCGGCAAGCGGTATTAGCCAACTGCTCCATGATGCGACTATGTATGCTCCCTCTGCACTCGATACTTCGACCAGTCCCGCAATCCCCGACATCAGTCGAAGGGTAACCGCCGAACAGATCAAGACGTAGCAGCGAAGCATCCATCGACGGTGCCGGTCGTATCTGCGACGGCGAGCGTTCACGACACCGGCGATTGCACAGCCAGCGGTTGTCGCCGAAAGTATCAGAAAGCTCAGTCCCGCCGACCAACCGGCGAAGGTGTGCCGGGACATCACAACACTACTCGGAAGCACAAGTAGCAGCAACACGACGACTTGAACCCGACCCAAATACCGATGCAGGGCACGGTGACGCCGCCGAACGGATTCGCTCATCAGAATCAACCCGTTGAACAGCACGACCGGAGCGGAAACGATGTGAATGTAAAACGCCGGACGGTAGGCGCCGCGAAACGTCGCCTCGCGGCCCTGTAGGAAGAGTGAATCGAAATTCGGCGGAAAGTAATCGGGGTAGTTCGCCAAAATGACGACCAGCACCCGCAAGATCAACAACACCGCGAGCCAGCGGAGTACCGTTGTTAGAACTCGCAATCTCACAGAGCCGCTCATTCCAAGCCTACCTGTTCTCCTCCGTTAATAGTGATTGCGGCAGCCAATTGAATCGGGTCAATCGTGGATCGCAAGAATCGAACCGAGCCGTCGGCCAATGCCGCGTTCATCCCGCCCTCATGTCCGCCGAATTGCCGTTGTTCGCCGTGAAGCGGCAAATCGGTCGGGTCAAACCCGCGCAAGTTCGACGACCCACCACGTGCCCACGGCCCAAGATTAGATCGCGTTTCCATTAGGGCGATCGTGTTGGAGGCTCCATCCGCGAGCATTTCCAATGTGGTCAGTCGGTCGAAGCCCATGAAGCCGTTGCCAGCAGTGCCTGCCGGCTGCCTCGCGGCATCGGCTCCGATACCCGACATGGCGATGTAAGTTGTTACGGCCTCTTTCTTCTCCATTTGCTTCGCCGCAGGACACATCAGTACCCGAACGTGAGTTTGGGTGGCGGGCAGATTCCCCGCGTATCCCTTTTCACGATCGAATTGCTGATACAAACTGTGCTGTTCCAGATATGGCAACAAAGCAACTATCCAACTGAGTCGTTCCTCAGGAGTCGATCCCGATCCGAGACAACCCTGCGGGAAAGATTGTGTGGAAGGCACATCCGATCCGCTCATCGACTGATATTCATGAAACGCGAACATCAATTGTTTGAGATTGTTCTGGCACTGAGCGCGTGCGGCAGGCTCTCGGACGCGACGCACCGAAGGAAGTAGAAGGCCGATCAGCACGGCGATGATGGCGATCACGACAATGACTTCGATCAGGGTGTATCCGTTGCGTGATGAGCGAGACATTGATGATCCCTCGATGTGCGGAACGTTTTGGTGTGTTTATTCACTTTACCCGAACTGGCGGCGCTTGTCACAGAAATCTCGCAGCAGTTGGGTCTCTTGGTGATCTATTTTGGAAGTCGAATCAGGCGGCCTATTGTCCTTCGATAGGCGCTATCCGAGGGGATGCAACCGATGGACTCAACCCGGCCATCGGGGCCGGTTAAAACATCCACTTGCCAGAGTTGGTCAGTCCAAACCAAGCAGTCGCCTTTTCCGGACGACCTTCGCAGAGTTAATTCGGGAGTGCCGAGGATGCCCTCGACCTGCTCACAGGACATACCGGCGGAAATCGGGTAGTGTCTCAGTTTGGTTTAGAACGACCAGAAATCATGGGCATCTACTGGCAAACTGAGACATTACCGGAAATCGGGGCCGCGCGCGATCTCAGGTCTTGGACGCGGGAGAGGAGAAATACTGCCATGCCAAATAGGAGGAGTGCAACCAGTAGGACGGCGATTAGCAGATGGCGGCGGGTGAAGGTTGGAATAGCCATTGAGGTGTTTTAGGGCTGGCTAATCAACCGTAAAAGATTGGTACAACTGAGAACGGCTCGCTGCAAATAAATGCAGCGAGCCGTTCTTAGTGTCAGTCGGGGTGGCCGGATTTGAACCGACGACTTCCTGCTCCCAAGGCAGGCGCTCTAGCCAAGCTGAGCTACACCCCGTTTGTACAGCAGCATCTTACTACGCAGTAGGGAGGGGGGGAAGCCCGATTTGGTTCACTTTTCGTCGCCGGTGATTTCCATCGACTTCACGAAGTCGTTCGCTTCCTTGCTGGCGACCAGTTCTTTCGAGCCGCCGACCAACACTTGGTAGAGTCGATCGTCCGTCACAATGATCAGGACGAGGTAGTGAATTCCCGCCTGATTGACGCAGATCACTTCCCGCGCCGGGGTTTTTTTCGGCCCGAATTCGACTGGTTTAGTCGAGAGTAATTTGCTGCTTTTGAGAACGCCCTGTTCCGCTTCGTCGAGAATCTTTTTGGGATCGAAGTCCTTGGTGCCACTTGGCATTCCGTTCCAATTGACGAGGTATGCCGAATTGGCTTTTTCCGCGATGGCCATCCTCAGGACCGTTTCACCGGCCGTCGTCTGGATTTTTTTCTCCTGGAGTCGTGGCTTACTGGGAAACGCGATTTTGTAGTTGCCTTCCTCGGAGACGTACTTTTTGACCGCTTTCTTATCCCCCTTCTCCGTTTTGGGTGGGTCTTGAGCGACGAGAATGGGAGTCAACGCCCCCAACGCGAAAACAAAAACGAGCAGAACGGAACGCATCGTGGAATTCCTTGGCTGGTGGAAAATCGCAGAACACCCCAGACGCTACCCGCCACATGACCGCTTTGCAAGGAATCCGGGTGATGAAACCCAAAGTTACTTGACCACTTTGAACGAATTCAAAAACTCTTCGGCGATGGCGGCATTGGTGTTCTTTTCGGTCCCCGTCACCAGGACTTGGTACAGGCGTGTTTCAATCAGGTACAGCCGGGCGCGGACGACCTTCGACCCCGCTTTGATTTTGATCTCGCGGTACGTCATCTTGTCCAGTCCTTGGCCGATCGTGACGTCCTTTTCGTATTCCAGTTTACCTTCCAAACCGGGTTGGCCGACCATGCCGTCGCGGACACCGTCAAGGATGGTTTTCGGTGAAACGTCTTTGAACTGTGCCGGGTAGTCGGCGAAGGTTACGGAGTAAACGCCACCGCTGCTGGGGCAATCGCACTTCTCCGTCGTCATCTTCACGACTTGGTTTTCGTTCGGCCCATACGCCAGCACCTTCGGTTTTTCGGCGACAAACTTCGCTGGCACCATCGCCCTGAAGCGGCCTTCGTCGGACGTGCATTCGGTTAGCTTCGGGTCTTTCGCGGAACTGATTGCGGGCAGTGCGAACAGGCCGAGTAGTGCAACGAATACGATTCGGGAGCGGATCATGGGAAAATCCTCAGGGGGTTTTGCTGTCCGTAGTTTATCGCAAAGTCGGATCGGGAAACAGCAACACCCGCCGGTGTTCCCGGCGGGCGTTAAGTGATTCGGTTTCGGCGAGTGGTTATTTCCGCAGCGCGTCAATAATTCGCTCGAAGTCGTCGTTCGTTTCAAACCCGATCACGATTTGTCCCTTCTCGCGGGCCTTCACTTTGATCTCGACTTTGACCGCCAGACGTTGGCGAAGTTCGTTCTCCACACTGACGACGTGTTGGGTTTTCTCGGCCTTCTCGGTTGGTTCGCGGGTGGTGGCAGTTCCTGTTGTGCTTCCCTGTTTCTGCTCTTTGACGATCGCGTCGAGGGCGTGGACCGAGAGTCCTTGCATGATGGTTTGCTTGCTCAGGGCACTTTGCTTTTCGGCGTCGCCCAGGCCCTTCAGCACCTTGGCGTGGCCGAGAGTGATTTGCCCGAGACGAACCGCATCTTGCACGTCCACCGGCAAGTTGAGCAGCCCGAGCAGATTGCTGACCGACGTGCGATCAATGCCCAGCTTCGTGCCGAGTTGGTCGTGGGTCATGCCGTAGCGTTCGAGGTAGTCCTTAAACCCGTGCGCTTTTTCGATGGCGTTGAGGTCAGACCGCTGAATGTTTTCGACCAGTGCCGCTTCGTAAACTTGTTGGTCGTTGAAGGCGACGACGTGAACCGGGATGTGTCCCAAGCCCGCCGCCGCCGCCGCCCGGAGCCGCCGTTCGCCGGCAATGAGTTGGAAGTGATCGCCCGCATCGCGGACGACGATCGGCTGGAGAATCCCGTGCGTTTTGACGCTGTCAGTCAGTTGTTTCAGTTCGTCATCATCGAACCGCTTACGCGGCTGATATGGGTTGTTGCGAATCTTGCCGATCTCAACCATGCCCGTGTTCGGCGCGTGGCTTGTGTGTCCTGCGTTCATGTTGGCTCCCCCGAGCATCGCTCCCAAACTTTGACTGCTAGCTCCCCCGAACCAGCCTGTTACGAGCAACGGTCATAGCAACCGCCCCGAAAAGGGGAAGGGGAAATCGTAGGCTTGAAGAGAAAACCACCCCACCCCCGGCCCCTCCCCGACGCGGAGAGGGGAGCAAGCCCGCTCTTCCTCCCTCCCCGTCTACGGGGAGGGCCGGGGTGGGGTCGAACCAGCCACCCGAGGCAAAAGTATCCCGGCGACGTGGGGGAGCGATCAACCCCCCTCAGTCCCCCCGCAAGCGGAGAGAAGGAAGAAGGAAGCCCCCGTCTGCGGGGAGGGCCGGGGTGGGGGACTCACTTCAACCCCCCTTAGTCCCCCCTCAGACGGGGGGAGACAGGACCGCTGTTCCCCCCTCTCCGCGTCGGGGAGGGAGTTAGGGGGTGGGGTTTCGTTGCATCCACCCGTGTTGTTTCGCTGTGCCCCTACTGACATATCTTCCCTGAATCCCCGGTTCCACATGGAACAAACGCACTCTTTGACAGAATCCGCAAAGTGGCCTTGTCGCCAGTAAAAAAATTGGATTACCATCCGCCTCGTTGAGACATGGCTCGGAACTCATGACTCAACTTCTGCCGCGTGAGGACCGGAACCCACACGCGGCGGAACAAAGGGATCGACGGAACGGTCCCCCGGAGAAGAGGTGTCGATTCGCGGCTCGCCCCTGCCTTGCACGATCATCGTGTGCGGTCCTTTCTCGGCGTGTCGTTTCGCACCAACCGGATTGGCAGTAGGTCGTTCGGTATCGGAGTCGTTGACCGCCTTCGTCGAATCGCTTCACGCGATTGGTCGAGGGACGTGTCCAACGCGCCCCGGCATCGAACCACCTAGCAACGGAAAAACCTAACCACCCGATTGGACGCTCGCATGGATGTGAAGCGTGGACCGATTCTATTTCGCTGTGATGGCACCCCCGACCAAGGTTGGGAGTCGTTCTATCACTGCCTGTCGTTCGCCGCGGCGCTACAACGGCGACGGCGGGGAACGCATTTTTTCAGCTACCTCGAACCGCTGTCGTTGGCCCAGGTGATCCATCGCGGCAACAACGACTGGGCCGCGTCCGAGAACTTGTTGGGATCGCCGGGCGATCTCGAAGCCACGATTCGCCAAGCCCGGCGCCTCCACGCAACGGCGGTCGTCGTGGCGGGTAACAACGTCTCACCGGACTACCTGACCGCGCTGCGCAAAACTGGCATCACTGTGTTGGCAATCGACACGGACGCCGCGATCAAACACCCCGGACATCTGGTTGTAAACCCGTACTTGTCGCCGAGCCTGAAGGCGTACAAGTACGAGCCGGGAACACAACTACTCTTGGGGCGAAGGTTCGCCTTGGTACGCGGCGTCTTCCGACGGCAACGGACGATCCGCGCCACGGAACAACCCGGTCCGTTTCGGGCACTGGTTGCGTTCGGGGACGACGACTTTGGCAACCAAACTCTGGCGCGGACCGAGCAGCTTTTGGAGATGCCAAAGGTGGACAAGGTCTCGATTCTGTGTCGCACGCACCACCCGCACTACGGCGAACTTGAAGACTTTGTGGACGCGAACAAGGGTCGCGTCGAGATCGTCACCGAGACCAAGGAGATGATGACCCGCCTCGTGCGTGGCCACTTCGCGCTGACCTCCGGCGAAGCCTGCGCGCTCGAACTGTGTTGTGTCGGCATCCCGCAACTGACGCTACCGACGAAGCCCGCCCACTTGCTCAACGCCAAGCGCATGGACGACGAAGGTGCGGCAACGTTCTTGGGGGCCGCTTCGGATGTCAATTTCGACCAGCTTCACGAAGCGGTGAACATCGTCCTTGACGACCCAATGGAGCGCCTCGGGATGTCCCGCTGTGCCCGCAACCTGATCGACGGCCGGGGCGGCGACCGCATCGTCAACGGCCTGGAAATCATCCTGCACTCACCGCAACACCGCCAGAAAGTCGGTGTCAAACAAGTGGCATGATTGAGTTGGTGAACCGCAACCCC
>JANLRE010000612.1:0-1969 GCA_031368205.1 Fimbriiglobus sp.
ATCGGCGGCCAGGCGGCGGATGTCTTGATCGCTATCGTTCAACAGCAGTCGGAATAAATCTTCGACGCTCGCGGACCAGTTCGCTTCGAGAACGCCCATTGCCACGAGTCGCCCGGCGTCCAGGAATTTCCCGGACACGAACCGCTTTAGCACGAGGTCACGCGCCTTCACGCCACGGCGAACCAACTCCTTGCGGGCCTCGACACGATCAGTCATGTCGGCGGCGTTCAGTTGATCGACGAGCTTGGCGTCGGGCAGCTTGACGATGTTCGCCCAGCTATCCAGGCCCCGCAGCGGGATCGCGGGGATGTCCTTCGTGCCGGTCCACTTCATGCGATAAATGCGGCCGTGTGAGCCGTCCCCGGACAACCGCCCGGCGCCGCCCGAGTCCGTCCGCCAGTCGCACACGTAAATCGCGCCGTCCGGCCCGGTGACCATTTGGCACGGGCGGAACAGCGGGTCTTCGCTCTTCAGGAATTCAAACTCGTTGGTGACTTCAAAGCTCGAACCCTGTTCGTGCAGCTTGTAGGCGCGCACGACTTTGCGGAACACGTCCGGGTAGTACATCAGCCCGCGATACTGTTCGGGCAGCCGGGTGTCGTTGTAGATCAGCACGCCTGCGGGTGACCCGCGCCCCGTCTTCAACATCGGCGGGAGCTTCCCAGGTAGTTCGCCGGCCACGGCACCGCGCGTGAAGTCCGGGCGGCAACAGCGGGCGCCGTTCTTCAACCGCCAGCCGTAATCGACATCTTCCGCAACATGCACCAACCGACAGCCGGTGAACTTGCTGCCGTCTTCGTTGTCGTTGTCGGCGTGGAAGAAGTTGAACTTGTCGTCGTAGGCAATGTCGCGGTACGGGTTGCGATACCCCAGCGAGTACATCTCCATTTGCGAGCCGTCCGGGTTGCACCGGAAGATCGCCCCGGTTCGCATTGCCGTGGCGCGTGTTCCATCGGACCCTTCGACGAAGTTGTCGTCGTCGCCACTCGTGATGTACAGCTTGCCGTCGTTGCCGATCGTCAGCCCGGAAACCTGGTGGTGGTGGAAGCCGCAGAACCCCTGCGCGATCACTTCCCGAATGTCCCACGGCCCGCCGGGGCGCGACTGCTTGTAACGCCGCACCGTCCCACGGCCCGTCGTGTACAACCAGCCGTCGTGGTACAGCACCGTCGAGGGCAACTCCTCCGAGATGATCGTCTCGGCCTTGTCGTAAATTCCCTTGCTGTTGAGCTTCAACACCTTCACCGGATCGGTGACGAACTTCCGCATCGTGGCCACGAGTTTCGTTGAGCCGTCGCGGTAGCGGAACGTCTCTTTGAACTCGAACCACTTGCCCCCAGTGACGGGGTCAACCGCCCACTCCAGCACGAACAACGTGCCGTCTGGGCTGAAGGTCATCCCCACCGGGTTAATGACAACCGGATCGTCCGCCACGATCTCAACCCGGAACCCTTCCGGCGCGAGCAACCCTTTCAGCTTGGAATCGAACTGCCCTTGATCGACATAGTTAATGGGGAACGGAACGGGCTTCGTTGGGGATTGCGGTTGGGCAAACTCCGGCGCCGGTGCAGGTGGATTGGCTGCGTTCCCGAACGCACAAGTTGTCAGAGAGAATAGGCAAACAAGGGTGGCTCGCATGAGTAGGCAAAGCTCCGGGGAGAAAGCGGATGCACCGATTGAGTTGAAGTTTCCCCTTCAACCCCCGGCGCAGCAAGCAGATTTTGGAAAGATGGTAAGCTTCCTGGTGATGTTAGCAACTCACCAGAGCGGTTATCCATTTTGGGGCGGGTATACCGGCAAACGCATTTCGGCAGGTCGTTGCAATTTAGCAGTGGGCGTAGTGTAAGTGTATCAAACCCGTGCGCACTTAGAACTGAAAAAGCAATCTTCACCGCCGAGGGATCTGGTAAAATTTTGGGCACTCCTACTACAACGGGTTTTCGGCCCTGAAAGGGTCGTGCTGTCAGCC
>JANLRE010000623.1:0-2778 GCA_031368205.1 Fimbriiglobus sp.
TACCTCACGTATGCCCAATCGGTGATGGTGAGCCGAGCGTTGCCCGACGTGCGGGACGGGTTGAAGCCATCACAACGGCGCATTCTCGTGGCGATGCACGACCTCGGACTTAGCCCCACTTCGGCGACGACGAAGTGTGCGGGCATCATCGGCGAGACGATGAAGCGCTACCACCCTCACGGTGACGCGAGCATCTACGCCACACTCGTGCGGATGGCGCAAGATTGGGTGCTCCGCTCGAAGCTGATTCACGGCCAGGGTAACTTCGGCTCGGTTGCGGGGTTGCCCGCCGCCGCCCACCGTTACACCGAAGCGCGGTTGATGCCCGCCGCCGCCGAGATGCTCGCGGACTTGGAATCGGACACCGTTGACTTCATCGACAACTACGACGGCAAATACCGCGAACCGCTCGTGCTGCCGAGCAAG
The DNA here is from genome assembly GCA_031368205.1 of Fimbriiglobus sp. Classification (GTDB taxonomy): domain Bacteria; phylum Planctomycetota; class Planctomycetia; order Gemmatales; family Gemmataceae; genus Fimbriiglobus. The sequence continues at coordinate 427 of JANLRE010000623.1, forward strand.
TTCCCGAACTTGCTCGTGAACGGCTCCGACGGCATCGCGGTCGGCATGGCGACCGACATCCCGCCCCACAACCTCCGCGAAGTTTGCAACGGCCTGATCCGGTTGCAGGATGAACCGGAACTCTCCCTGCAAGACCTCATCGAGATCATCCCCGGCCCGGATTTCCCCACCGGCGGCATCATCATGGGTCGCCACGGGATCGTCCGGGGTTACCTGGGCGAGCGGTCGCGGATGACCTTGCGGGCACGCGCGGACATTGTTGAAGAAGGCAAAGGGAAAACGCCGCACATCGTCATCCGCGAAGTGCCGTTCCAAGTCACGCGGAACAAGCTCGCGGAGGACATCGGCAGGCTGGTGAAAGACGAACGGATCGTCGGCATTTCGGGGATCCGCGACGAATCGTCCGCCCGCAACGGCGAACCCGTCCGGCTGGTCATCGAACTGAAACGCGGCGCCGACCCGCACCTGATCCTGAACCAAATCTACCAGTACAGCCCGCTGCAAACGACCATCAGCATCGGCTTGCTCGCGCTGGTCGATGGCCGCCCGCAATTTTTGTCGATGAAGGAGATGATGCAGAAGTTCCTGGACCACCGCGTTCAGGTCATCCGCCGCCGCACCCAGTTCTTGCTGCGGGAAGCGAAGCGGCGCGGGCACGTTCTGGAAGGGCAACTCATCGCCATTTCATCGCTCGACGAAGTGATCCGGATTTGTCGCTCGTCGCCGAGCCGGTCCGAGGCGAAGGAACGACTGCAACTGATGGAAGTCGCCGCCGCTGTGCTGCAACGGGCGATCAGTGACGAAGGCTTCGCGGCGTTGCAAGCCGAACTCGGCGTGACCGCGATTTACAAGATGACCGAAGCGCAAGCCGAAGCCGTGGTGCGGATGCAACTCGGGCAACTCGCCGCGCTCGAAAGCGGCGAGATTCTCAAGGAGTACACGCAACTCCGCGACTTGATTCGTGGCTACGAAGTCATTCTCGGCGACGATAATGTGGTGAAGGGAATCATCCGCAAAGACCTCGAAGACATCCGCGACAAGTACGGCAACGACCGCCGGACCGAAATCACGGACGACGGCGGCGACGTTGATTACGAGGAACTGATTTCCGACGACCCCGCCGTGGTCACCCTGTCGCACGAAGGCTTCATCAAGCGGATGCCGGTGGACACTTACCGGGTGCAAAACCGGGGCGGCAAGGGCGTGTCCGGCGGGTTGCGGGACAACGACTTCATCGAACACTTCTTCGTCGCCACGTTGAAATCGTACCTGCTCTGCTTCACCGACCGCGGGCAAGTTTACTGGCTGAAGGTTTACAAAATCCCCGAAGCCAGCCGAACTTCGGCGGGCCGGTCGATTGCCAACGTGTTGTCACTGAAGCCGGACGAGAAGATCAGTCGTGTGATCGCTGTGCGAGAATTCACGGACGGTTCGCACCTACTCATGGCCACCAAGAACGGCCTCGTGAAGAAGTCGTCGCTGACCGATTACAGCCGGGTTCGCAACGGCGGCATCATCGGCATCAACCTGGAAGAAGGCGATGCACTGATTGATGTCGCACTCACGAAGCCGGGCGATGAAGTGATCCTCAGCACGCGGATGGGCATGGCGATTCGGTTCAGCGAGGCGAACGCCCGCGAAATGGGCCGCAATACCAAGGGCGTCAAGGGCATCAAGCTCCGCAAGGACGACGTCATCGTCGGCATGGTGGTCGCCGACCCGGAGGGCTTCCTGCTGGCCATCTGCGAAAACGGCTACGGCAAACGCACGCCGTTCGGTGTCAACGCGCCGTTGGCTCTGGTCGCGGCGATGACCGACGACGAGGCCCCGGAAGACGACGCCGAACCGATCGAAGAAGCCGAGGAACCCGCTGAAACCGTCGAGGGCGAAGAGGGACCGCAGGACCGCTCCGCGATGCGTTACCGGCTGCAACGGCGTGGCGGCAAGGGCGTCAAGGACGTGAAAGTCACGGAGAAAAACGGCCCGGTCATCGGCATCGCGGACGTGCGTGCCGGGGACGAAATCATCCTCATCACCGTGCAAGGCATGGTCACGCGGTCCAAGGTCGAGGACATCCGGATCGTCGGTCGCAACACGCAGGGCGTGAAGGTAATGAACGTCAACGACGGCGACAAAATTGCCACGTTCGCCAAAGTTGGACAAGAAACAGTGTCGGAAAGTGCGTTACGAAAAGAACCTTCGGTCGAGTGACAATAGGGTGACACGATGCGGTTTCTGATTACCGGCGGGTACGGGTTCATCGGCGCGTGGATTGCCAAGAACTTGTTGGCGGACAACGCCGAAGTGTTCGTCTACGACCTACGAGAAGACGCCCGGCGGTTGCGGTTGATC
>JANLRE010000635.1:0-1976 GCA_031368205.1 Fimbriiglobus sp.
GACGACAGATCCCACAGTCAATAGCCCACACATCCAGGCTGTTCGGTGGTTCAGTAGCCGTGTCAACACGTAACCACTTTCCAAAAGCCAATACACCAAACATCCCAACGCGAACATCGGCCAGTACGGAAAAAACACCCCGCTTAAGGCAACATCAGTTGAGAACATACAGGGTACCGACACGGCTGTGGTGAATAGCAACACGGGGTAGAACCATCGCCGCGTTGCTAACGCGAGTGCCGTCATGAAGTAAAACTGAACCTCCAAGGCCAACGTCCAATAAACAGCATTCAAGGTCGTGAATTTGTACTGGAGGTCAGTGGCACCGGGGACAACCGCGAACACTTGTGTTAGGGTCACAACCCGCAGCCAATCCCAGAATCCGTAATCAAGAAACCCGTAGTTCAAGTGCTGTGACGACGGGGCGTTGTACTGCCCCGTCTTCAGGCTACTCAGCCCCTCAATTACGAAGGGTATGCAGACTACGACTAGGATCGAAAACCAGTACGGTGGATAAATCCGCCGAACCCGGCGGTACAAAAATCCCCAGACACTCTCATCCGATTGAATGGTCTTTCGTGCGGATGCGGTGATGCAAAATCCTGAGATCACAAAAAACATCGGCACACCAAGGTGACCGATTTTGAACACGGTATACAGGCCGGGACATGCCTCTTGAAAAGCGGTCGAGAACTCAAGGTGAAACGTAAAAACCCAAAGGGCGGCCAGTCCGCGAAGAGGTTCCAACAATGCGTATCGCAAAGGCGACCTCACGGTTTAGCTGTACTGATAGCTTAAAAAGTCTTGATGAACCGACCCACCGAATTTAGTGTTTCCGGCGTCAAGAGGTAGTGACGCAGGAAATGAATGAAAGTGAAACCCTCTCCGTCGCCTAGATGGTACTCATGGTCAAATGCGACAGGCGTTGGATCCATCACCGCGATTGCGTGCTGTAGCGGATTCCGGTGGGCAAGCCGGTGTCGCTTTTGGGGTGCGGATGTTTCGGACGGCCCAATTGATCCGCCGATCATCCCAAGCCGATCGGGCACGGTAGCGCAACCAACTGGGCGCTTGCAGCATGATGGGGTTGCCTACACTGGGCTTGAAGCAACCGTTGGCGTCGCCATCAACTGGGATACGAGTCTGACAGTTAGCTCAGCCATCCGATCCCAATCAAACCGCGACACGGCCCATTCTCGGGCGGCATCGCCCATTTGATCGAGGCGTGTGGGGTCGAAAAGAAGCTCCAGGACTGCCTTGGCGAGTGTGTCCGGGTTCGTGCAATCGACTGTAATTCCCGTGTGCGGTACACTCATCGTTTCCGCGGTGCCACCCGACTGCCCGGCTAGTACAGGTCGGCCACACGCTTGGGCTTCTAACAGTACAATTCCGAACCCTTCGATATCACTGCCAACTTGCCGGTTCGGCAGCGCGAACAAGTCACACTGTTGGAACGCCTGAAGTATGGTGTGTTGATCCATTTCGCCGTAGAACTGCACGTGGTTCTCAAGCCCCTTCTCTTTCACGAGTGCTTTCAGACTGGCCGATTCCACGCCGTCACCCATGACCGCATAGAGGACGTTGGGAATCTGTTTGCGGATTTGCTGGAGGGCCAGAATCATGTGATCGTGCCCTTTCCGGCGTTGCAGCCGACCAACGGATAAAATCACCGTCCGGTCCGTCCAGTTCAACCGGGCGCGGACACGCGGACACGGCTGGGCGGGTTTGAAATAACTCGTATCAACTCCCGGTGTCAAAACGTGAACCTGACTCGCGGGGACGCCCCATTCGGAGATCACGATCTGGCGGGTATTTTCACAGTTGGCCACAACGCCAATCGCTTGTCGGAGGATTCGCCGCGCCATCCAGCGGTGCTGGCGACTGGTCATGACGCCCGTGACCGCGGCACCGACGGGAAGTTTCAAGTCCTCGCCGTGTGCCGAAACAATGTAGGGCAAACCAGTCCATTGATGGAC
>JANLRE010000641.1:0-1383 GCA_031368205.1 Fimbriiglobus sp.
CTCGTGGTATCGGCGCGAGTTCGGGTGGCACTGTCGGTTGATCCCGATACACGATTCGTTCCACGACCTGCGGTTCCCGCGAAGTCGCCGGATAGAACCCCACCAGTACCACCCCGACCACACCACTGAGGCAGGCGCCGGCAAATAGTCGTTGCCAGAACGCGATCGTGCCATCGCGGGAAGCGCGGCCGGCTTGGTACATCAATGTCGTCGTAGCCATTGTTACGGACGCGGGTAGCAATCGTGCGAGGTCGCGGGCCAGCGGATCGCCGGTGCAAAGGGGGTTCGGGTCGGGGTCAAAATCGCGGTCAACCATTGTGCAACAACCTACTCTGTTTTCGCGGTGTTCTTCTTCTTGGCAGTCTTCGGCACGCCAAGCCGTTCCCGGAGCATTTCCAACCCGGTGGCAAATCGGCGGTACGCGGTGCTGGGGGAACCGCCGACGTTCTCCGCAATCTGTTCAAACGTCAGGCCGCCCCACAAGTGGGCGACCATAATTTCACGGATTTCCAGGGGTAATTCTGCCAGTGCCACGGCGGCAGCGTGGGCGTCGAGTCCGGTCGGGTCATCTGGCGGTTGGAACCAACCGGGGGTCCGCTCCGCAGCGCGAGTTTCGTATTTTTGTCGTCGTCGGGCCGCGCGACTGGCGTCAATCGCCCCATTGCGGACCACACGATACAACCAGGGCACGAGATTTTCCGGCGTCGTCTGTTGCCGAGCGAGTTTGAGGAAGGCGCCTTGGACGACATCCTCCGGAACAGCACACCACTGCCGCGCGTACAGCACCAGGGCCGGCGCGTGCCGATTGATCAACGCCGTCAGTTGCTCCGGTCCCATCTCAGAGATTGTAACGCCCGCCACGCCCAGGGATTTCACGTTTCCAGATAATACAACATCCACTATGACCATCACCCCACTCGGCGATCAAGCGGCAATCGTGTATTTTGCGGACGAATCCACTGCCGTGGCGTTCGCGGCAACGGTTCGGGCCGGCAACCCGGCGTGGCTGTTCGACGTGGTGCCCGCGTATGCGAGTGTCGGCGTGTTTTTTGATGCGGACCAGATTCAGTTACCCGTCGTCGTGGAATGGCTGAAGGCCACGGCGAAGTCGATGCCACGGCACGCCGTGGCAACCCCATCCCGTCGATTCGTCATCCCCGTTTGTTACGAACGGCAGTTGGACTTATCGCATGTCGCCGACGTGACCGGCTTAACTTCTGAGCAAATCATCACACTACACACCACGACCGAGTTCACGGTTTACGCCATCGGTTTCGTGCCGGGGTTTCCGTACATGGGCTACCTGCCGGAACAGCTACGTGGAGTACCGCGATTGGCCACGCCCCGGATACGAGTGGAACCCGGCAGCGTCGGCTTAACCGG
>JANLRE010000650.1:0-6596 GCA_031368205.1 Fimbriiglobus sp.
GCCCGCAACTCAATCGGTAAGTAACCCAGCCCGAACAAGTTGAGCGCTTCTTCCATCGCCTGCGTGGCGTCGTGGTAGCTCTCGAGGTAGTTTTTCTTGTTCACGTCGCGGTGGATGCCGAACAAGTCGATGATCGGTTGCGGTGCGTCTTCGGGGGCTGCGGGTGGGGCGTCGCAGCGGTCGAAGTTGGACGTGCCGAGCACGTCAAACACCAGCACGGAGTGGTACGCGACCACCGCCCGGCCACTCTCGGAGATGATCGTCGGGTGCGGCACGCCGGCGTCGTCGCAGACGCTTTTCACGCGGAAGACCACGTCGTTGGCGTACTCTTGCAACGTGTAGTTGGTGCTGCTTTCAAAGTCAGTTTGCGAGCCGTCGTAATCAATCCCCAACCCGCCGCCCACGTCGATGATCTTCAACCCCGCACCGAGGCGATGCAGTTCAACATAGATTCGCGCCGCTTCGTTCAGGGCGTCCTTCACCTTGCGGATGTTGGAGACTTGCGACCCCATGTGGAAGTGCGTCATCTGCAAGCAATCCGCCATGCCCTTGGACTTCAGATAGTCCAGGGCTTCGATCACTTCCGTGATCGTCAGCCCGAACTTGGAGCGGTACCCGGCGCTCGACCGCCACCGGCCCGCCCCGCGACTCGCCAGCTTCACACGGATGCCGATCGGCTGGCGCACGCCGAGTTCTTCGGCGTACTTCACGATGAGTTCGAGTTCGGAAAACTTCTCGACGACCGGGATGATGTTCTTGCCGATCTTCCGCGCCAGCACCACCATCTTGATGAACTCGTCGTCCTTGAAACCGTTGCAGATGATCGGCGTGTTGTCCCCGCCGTTCGTCACGGCCAGCACCGCCAGCAGTTCCGGCTTGCTACCCGCTTCGAGGCCGAAGCCGTGGGGGCGACCGAAGTTCAGCACTTCCTCGACGACGTGGCGTTGCTGGTTCACCTTGATCGGGTAGACGCAGGAGTACGCGCCGGTGTAGCCGTACTCGTCGATCGACTTCTTGAACGCCTCCGCGATTTCGCCGATGCGGTGTTTCAGGATGTCCGTGAAGCGGAGCAAAATCGGGAGTTGAATGCCGCGATGTTGGAGTTGGTCGATGAGTTGCTTGAGGTCGATTGCGGTGGCGGGGTTCTTGTCCGGGTGAACGACGACGTGGCCTTTGTCGTTGATGCCAAAATAGCCCTTGCCCCAATTCCGCGTGCCATACGTTTCCAGCGAATCCAGGATCGACCACGGCTGGCCGACATCCCCATTGCTGGAGTCATTCCGCCGCTCAAGAAGTTTGCCCATCAGAACGTGCCCCGTCCCCGCAACGTCGGGGCGTGAAAGTATCAGCGATGCAGTGAGGGATCATCATAGACAAGCGACACGGACCTGCAACAGTTGGACGAAATGTTAAAGTATTCCCGATGCCGGATTGCGTGAGCATCACGCAAGTTGTCGGGGCCTTGATTCTGGCTTGGTGACCCCGGTAGGGGTCAAGGGGTGGAGCGCTTCGCGCAACCCGTGGAACAAGCTCCCCCCGACGCATCTGCCCTGGAGGGGCAGCGGAATTCCTTCGCCCCTTCAGGGCGATTGACAATGGGGTGTCACTGTCCACGGGTTCCGCGAAACGCTCCACCCGTGGCTACATTCCGATGCCCTTTTCGGGCACAAAGGCAAGTCTGTCGATTGGAATATAAACCCGGCTCTGGAACGTCGGGAAGCCATCACCGCTTTCACTCACGCCCCGTATTTGCCCAGCCGACCGGCGTGGGCCATTGCCAGAAGCATCAGGTGCATCGCTTGGAATTGGCCGAGGCCGCCTCGCAGGCAACTGCTTTCGTTGAACTCTTTCAGCCCATCGGGGCGGACCGTGTCGGCAACGATCATAGTGGGGACGGGGTGCCAACTGTGGGCCTTCATTTTGCTTGGCGTGCTGTGGTCGCCCGTGACGATGAAGACGTCCGGTTTCAGGGCACGGATTTCGGGGATGATCGCATCGAGGCGCTCGATCATTTGCACCTTGGCGGGGAAGTTGCCGTCCTCGCCAGTGCTATCGGTGTACTTGTAGTGCAGGAAGAAAAAGTCGTAATCGTTCCACACGTTCTTGAGCGTGGCGAGCTGGTCCCCGAGCGATTGCCCCGCGTCCAAGATGTCCATCCCAACGAGGCGGGCCAACCCCTTGTACATCGGGTAGACCGCGATCGCTGCGGCCTTCATGCCATAAAGTTCGGTGAAAAGCACGATGTCCGGATAGGTGGCGAACCCCCGTAGCGTCGCGCCATTGGTATCGGGTTCGTTCTTCAAAACGGCGTTGGCCTTCGTGATGAACTCGTTGGCCACGGCTGCCGTCTTTGCTGACGCGGGGTCTTGCCCCTCAGCTTTCAATGGAAGCACGCCGATCGCTTGCGGATCGGTATCGTTGACATTCCCGCCCAGCCCTTCGCCACGAAATACCAGCACGAAGCGGTGTTCCTTCACTGGTTCTACGAAGATTTCGATTCCCGGAATGGTGATCGTGCGGAGCTTGTTGACCACCTCAATGCAACGTTCGGTGGTGGGGCGTCCGGCGCGGCGGTCGGTTATTTTCCCGTCTGTACCCAGAGTGCAAAAGTTGCCACGAATGGCGACATCCTTGGCCCCGACCACGAAGTTGATCCCGAGTGCTTCGAGAATCCCGCGACCGATGCGGTATTCCAGCGGGTCATACCCAAATAGCCCAAGGTGACCAGGTCCGCTACCTGGCGTGATTCCCGGTAAAACCGGGGTGCTTAGCCCGGACACCCCAACTTGAGCACAGGCATCCAGATTGGGGGTGTGAGCGGTTTCCAGTTCGGTCTTGCCGCCGGGTTCTAAGGGAAGACCGCCGATCCCATCGGCGACAAGGAGGACGATTTTGGTTTTGGCCGGTTCACGCAATTCGTGGATCAATTTGTGGATGTTCATGGAGAAGAAGTTTACGCCCGGCAACTCGTGACGTACAGTATCGGTGCGGAATTAGCGAATTGCGATACGGTTATGGCACAACATTACACCGTGGCTGTGTGCTGCGGGCATCTTGGTTTGGGGTTTTGAGCGATGCAATTGCCTGACGAAAACATCGAATACGACTTCAAACGGTTGCTCGCCCCCAACCCGGAACCCTGGACGCCGCTCGTCGAACTCCAGTCACAACACTTCCTATCGCCGGACCGCCTGGAGCCAATGCGGGCGCTGTTGAACGCAGTCCGGGGCCGAGTGGCTGCCGAACGGGAGTTGCAAAACCCGCCGGCGGATTTGTTACCACTGCAAGCCGGCTTCATCGACTTACCCCAGAAGTTGCTCGACAACTATCGCCGCAAAGGCGAGAACAGTGACCTCGGCAAAATCAACCGCCTCGCCGCCCGGCTGAAAGAGAACTGTGATCGCGTCATCATCCTCGGGATCGGCGGCAGTTATCTTGGGGCGAAGGCGCTCTTCGATGCCTTGTGCCATACTTACCACAACGAACTCCCGACCAAGATGCGGATGGGCAAACCGCGCATCTACTTTGAAGGCAACAACGTCGATAACGACTCGTTGCAAGACTTGCTCGAACTGATCGAAAATACCTGCGTGGAACCCGACCTTGCCGAAGAGCGTTGGGGTGTTGTTGTCATTAGTAAATCTGGCGGCACGCTGGAAACCGCCACAGCGTATCGAACCGTGCGGGCGGAAGCCGCCAAATACTACGGCGCGAAGTCGGACTGGCTGAAGAAACTCATCGTCCCGATCACCGGCCCGAAGGGCAAACTCCGCGACATGGCCAAGGCGGAGGGTATCCCCGATGAGGACATCCTGACCATCCCGGACGACATCGGCGGGCGGTTCAGCGTCTTCACTCCGGTCGGCTTGCTCCCCGCAGCGACAATGGGCCTTGATGTACGTGCTCTGCTCCTCGGCGCTGCCGCGATGACGAAACGATTTCTCGAAGAACCCTTCGATCGCAACCCGGTTCTGCAATACGCCGCCGTGAACCACTTGATGACGACAGAACTCAAAAAGACGACTCGCGTCATGGCGGTGTGGTCGAAGAAGTTGGAATCGGTGGGCTTCTGGTACGATCAATTGTTGTCCGAATCGCTCGGCAAGATGGGCAAAGGTGCCACACCGATCACCGCAGTTTACTCACGAGATTTGCACAGTCGCGGTCAACAACACCAAGACGGGACACGGGACAAGGTTATTAACAACCTGATCGTCCGGACCACCAAACACCCCGCGATTCTGGTCGGCATGGCGGACCGCAACGAAGACGAATTGAACAGCATCAGCCGCAAGGGGATGCCAGACATCATGGAAGCGGCGATCCAGGGCACCAACCAAGCCTACACCGAATCCGCCCGCCCCACTGCGGACATCATCCTGCCGGTGTTGACCGAACACACGATCGGCCAACTGCTGCAAATGCTCATGCTGGCCACCGTCGTCGAAGGCCGCTTGGCAAACATCAACCCCTACGGCCAACCCGGCGTTGAAGCGTACAAGAAGAACATGATGGCCGCCCTGAAAGCGACGCCAAACCTACCCAAAGGCGAGGTCCGCGACCAAGTCAAGGGGCAGTGATTGACCCCTTCAGTACCAATTGCCGCGCACAGGCGGCAGCGCCGATGAACCCGGCGTCGCTGCCGAGTTGGGCGTAACGAATTTGCACTTTGGACGCGGGGTAACTTAGCCCGTACCGGCCCACATACTCTTTGATCTTCGCCAGAAAGGGTTCGCCCGCTGCAATCATCCCGCCACCAAACGCGATGAGTTGGGGATCGACCGTGGCCATGATGTTGCAGGCCCCCAAGGCTAAGTAGTAGGCCGTGTCATCGACGATTTGTTGGGCAAGTGGGTCGCCGGCTGATGCTACGTTGAACACGTGCTCTGCACTGATTTTGTCCTCGTCCGTGTCGCGGAACAGTTCTCGCAACTTGGTCGGCCCGCGATAGCTTGCCAACTCTTCTCGGGTGCGATCGACCACGGCAGTCGCGCTGCCATAAGCTTCGAGACAACCCCGTCGGCCACAGCCGCACAACCGGCCCCGATCTGGCATGTCGATCCGCATGTGTCCCACTTCGCCGCCGTGGCTGTGTTCCCCTTCGAGCACTTGACCACCAATGATGATGCCGCCACCGATGCCCGTGCCGAGGGTGAACAAACACATGCTGCCGAACTCTTTGCCGGCCCCCACCCAAAACTCCCCAAGTGCAGCGGCGTTGGCGTCGTTTTGAAACGCGGTCGGCTTGTGTAACTTCTCACGGATGTACTGCGGAACCTGGACATTTTTCCACGGCTTGAGGTTCGGCGGGTCGAGAATCAACCCGAGCTTAATGTCCATCAACCCCGGCGTGGCCACGCCGATTGCAGTGATGTCATCCAACGTCAATTTCGCGGCTTTGACGGCCAAGCGGATCGTCTCGCACATGGTTTCCAGACCCGCCGCCGCTCCGCGTTCAGGTTGTGTCGGCAAGCTCACGTCTGGAAAACGCTTCCCGTTATCATCCACGACAGCCGCTTTCATCGTCGTACCGCCAACATCCAGCCCGACAAACTTTGAAACGTCCGCCATAACCGAAACCCCGAGAGAGAGTTGTGCATCAATGGGCAATGTTATAGCCAATATGCCGAACCGCCCCAAGGCCGTTCGGAATCTGCGATAAAGACCCATGCCAACGAAAAAAGCGGGAGGCATTGGCCTCCCGCTTTTGATTGCACCGCCAGCAGGTCGGGTGCGTTAGTATCGCATCGTGATACTGAAGTTGACGCCTTGCAGGTAGTACGAGCTTTGCGTGCCGAGTGGGTTCGGCGTGGCGATCGGGGCACCGAGGCCGTAGGTCGGACTCGTCGGGATCACGCCGGGGTTCACAACCGGGCTGTACTGGTCGCCCGGACGGGCCAGACGGCTGACGTATAGGAAGTTGTACCCGACTGCGGTCGTCAACCACGAACGCCACGTGTAGCCCAGCTTCACGTCCACTTCGGGGATCGCGGCGAACTGGTCTTGGTTGTGCTTGCCAATGTTCGTGCTGTTCGCAAACAGACCGCCGCTGACCCGCGACGACAAGCCGAGGGCTTGGTTCTGCAACGAAGAAATCCCCGTCACGTCCACCCGTTCGTTCATCACGCCCAACGCGATCTTACCCGTCGTGTTCAAGTACCAACGGTTCAACCGCATTTCGACGTTCAACCCGAGTTGACCGCCGTAGAAGCGGTTGGTCGCGTCGAAAGAATCACTCACCGAAATCTGCGACCCGTTGCCGTAAAGCTTACCGTCGAACGCTGCGGTGGAGTTACCCACGAGCGTACTGTCTTGATCCATTCGTAACACTTCGCGGACTTGCAAGAAGCGGAACCCGGTCAGCAAGTTAATGTTCCAGAGGGCGATTTCTTCGGGGCAACTGACCTGCAAGCCCTGGCGCTTTTGCAGCGTGGCAATAAAGCTGGCGGCCTCTAACAGGCTGTCATGGGTGCCCGTGTCAAGCCAGGCATAGCCCCGGCCCATGATCTCCACATTCAACTGGTCTTGCTCCAGATAAACCCGGTTCACATCGGTAATTTCGAGCTCGCCACGGGCCGAGGGTGCCATGTTGGCGG
>JANLRE010000661.1:0-7143 GCA_031368205.1 Fimbriiglobus sp.
AACGCTCCGTACCCGCTCTGCCAATAGAACGCAGGATGAACATTCTGCTTCGCCCACTTCGAGGATTCTTTCTTCACTTCCTCAACCACCTTGCTGACCGCGAGTGTCTTCGCCAGCACGAACAGCAGGTGAATGTGGTCCGACATTCCACCTACGAGTATGGGTGGGCAATTCAACGCGACTAATGTTCCACCCAAGTATGTGAAGGTGCGTTCCCGAAGGTCCGGCACGATGTACGGTTCACGGTTCTTGGTGCTGAAGACCATGTGGATCAACACCCGCGAGAGCGATTGTGACACGGGATGCTCCTAGCTCGCAGCCCTTCAGGCTGCCTGATGTTGGGGTCATCTAACCCAGGGCGTCGTCGCAAAGCCTCTTCGCCCTGGGCTATGGTCTCCCAGGCCTTCAGCCTGAAAACCGGGCGATTCCGAACAAATCGGGTTCGGATTTTCACTGCAAAAGTCGAGACAGAACTGATGCCCCGTGGTGCAACTACCGATGTGTGACATTGGAACCTCAGTCTTTGGAGATCTTCAGGATTCGGCCATTATCACTGTCAGCAATGTAGATTTCACCTGTTTTCGGGTGAATCATCACGCCGTGCGGTCGGGCCAATCCCAGTTTCAACGGGTCGCCGCCCACGCCGCCCGATCCGGCTTTGCCGGTGCCCGCGATCAGCGTCATCACTTCCGCACTAGGCACGTACCGGCGAATCTGGTGGTTTTCGGTGTCGGCGATTAGAACGGAATCGTCCCAATCGCAGGCGATAAATTTCGGCCCGTTCATGGCGGCTTTCAAGGCCGGTCCGTTGTCGCCGCCAATGCCCGCCTTGCCGGTACCGGCCACGGCGCGGATTTTTCCTTCGGGGTTCACCACGTACAGCCGATGCCCGCCTCGTTCCAGAATGTACACGTTCCCCTTACTATCGACACAGACTGCACGAGGATCGGTGAGGGGTTGCTTCGCGGCGGGTTCGCCATCTTTGGGTTCGCCTTTCAGTCCGGTGCCTGCGAACGTGCTGATGACTCCCGTTGCCATGTCGATCGCTCGCACGCGGCGGTTGCCAATGTCCGCAATGTACATTGTTTTGGCACCCGCCCCGAACGCGATGCAAATCGCTTGCGAAAACTCCGCGTTCAAGGCTGGCCCACCATCACCAGCGTAGCCTTTCTTCCCGGTGCCCGCGAAAGCCGTGAGGGTGCCGGTCTTCGGATCGAACTTCCGCACCCGATTGTTGAACGTGTCAGCCAAGTAGATCGTGCCATCAGGTGCGATCAGGAAGTTGTGCATCCCGTTGAACTCGGCTTTCAAACCGGGGCCACCATCGCCGCTCTGGCCGTTCTTCCCCGTACCCGCCAACGTCGATATTTTGCCATCCGGCGACACCTTGCGAAGCCGCTCGCCGCCGACCATCTCGACGAACAACAGGCTCCCATCCGTGGCGAATTCCGTAGCAAACGGCTGCACAACTTTTGCCTTGGTAGCGACTGCACCGTCACCTTCCGTACCACTCCCCGCGACGAGTACCACTTTGTCCGCTAGAACCGAACCCGTGGACAATAACACGACAACAAACAACCCAACGGCGCGAACGATTTGGCGAATCATGATGGTTCCGTGAAGAGTAGTCAGCGGGCGAAGCGCGTGCAAGTTAACCGTCCGATCGGCACCAGTCAACCGTTTCGACCGATTTGACGCGGTCGCCTGCCGTCGGTAGTTCAGCTCTGAAGCCTTGTCGTGTTCCGGAGATGCGAATGCACGATACTCGTCGGTCAAGGACTCACGTTGCCGCTGGTTATCCGTCTGTTGGGCATCAACAAACACGTCGAACACGAAGCGGACCCACACGCCGAACAATCAGTGTGTTGACGCGACGAGTTACACTTTTTTGAACGCAGTCTGAATGTCGAACGTCCCGTCCGGCAGTGGGATTTTCTGGTAGTCACCAAAGAGGTTCGGTGCCTCACGTTGAAGGATGTCGAGGATTTTGTTGGCGAGCTTGCGAATCTCCGGTTCGGCGAAAACACTCCCCCGTTGCTCGATGAAGTGCCGCAAGGCGCGAGCATTCCCCGTCACGGTAATTTTGGTTTCGGTCGCATTCGGTAACACGCTTCGTGCTGCTTGGCGGGCCGTTTTACGCCGGGTGGTGCGGTCCGCATCCGGGGGCAACATTGCGGCAGCGGCGGCCTTGGGGTCAGCGAGTTTCGTGTTCAGTTTCTCCGCCAGTTGCATGTAACACGCATGGGCATGATCCATCGCTTTCATCCAGATGGCGTGCAACTCCGGATCATTGGCGATGATGTCTGGTTCGACATACTCCGCCACCGACTCATCGACATAACGCTGACTTAATTGCGAAAAACCAAAGCCCGCCCGGTGCCGAACCAGCTCATGCGTCAGTGTTCGGCTGACTCCCGTTATCAGCAACGTCCACACCGCGTGTTCAAAGACGGACCCGTGGCCGACTTCCTTAATGTGGTGCAAGTACGCGGCATTCCCACCCGGTCGTGGTTTGGCGAACGACATGTAGCAGACTCGCCCCGCCGTCTCCGTGACCACCTCCGCAGCCACTTCGCTGTCGCTTTCCCACGTCACGCCGTGGTCCGCCAAGAAGCGATCCAGTTCGGTCTCGTTGAGTTGTTGCTTCGTCAGCAAGTAGACACTGGGTTCGGTGATGATCTTCATATCGGTCTGCATGTTAGCCTCCCGCAGGTGGGAACAGTTGTATCGAATGGTGCGGAAATACCATCGCACCGGAGGACGGTCTACGCCTCCTCGCGTGGCTTGGTAAAGATGGGATATTTAGTCTGACCGGGCGATTTAAGCAGACCGGGGCGAATTTTCTGCACTTAGCTAAAGGAAGTCTCATTCATTACGCATTATACTTAAATTGTTCACATCACGACCTCTCAGGATTTCCAGGCCATGCGGGCCTCTGCTCTCAACCCCGTGCCAACTGCAACCGCTTGGTCTTTGCGCCGAATGGCGCGGGGTGCTGGTTTAGTGGTTGCGTTTCTCGTGCTACTTCAAATCGCATCGGGGGCACAACCTCCTGTCAAACCAATTGACGCAGTAGCGAAACCGGCTGCGATGAAATTGCCCGATGGCACCATCATCTTGTTGACCAAAAGTCCGGATGATGTGAACCCGCCCATTGACGGAGTCTTGCTGAGTGCCCAGGAATATCAGTTACTTGTTGAACAAGTCGAGCAATTCAAAAAATCGAAAGACAACCCGAAACCGCAGTCACCGAGTTCGTGCGACATCCGTGGCAAAATGATCACTCGGGGTGAGCGAACTGTTGCCAACATGCAGTTGACGTACACCGTGCAGACGACCACCCCCCGTTGTGTTGTTTTGCTGGGTTGTCAACGAGCCTTTCCACTGAGTGCCAAGTTTGCCAACGGGAAGCTGCCGATTCTCGGATCCACCGAAGACGGGCTGACCGTCCTGATCGAACAGCCGGGCCAGCACGCGATCACGGTCGAAGTGGAAACGCCACTCACCCCGCGAAGTGCCAAAGGGGATCTGGGGTTTGAAATCGGCTTACCCCGCGCTGCCATCACCACACTGGCACTCGAAGGCCCAACTGGGATCAAGCAATTGAACATCGGCCTCCGGTCCCAAACGGATCGGCCCGGAGAAACACGGTGGAGCGTGGAAGACGCACCTGCTTTAGCACGCAAACCAGACGAACGCGGTAGCCCACTTGGGCCGATCGACTGGCTTGAAGTGACTTGGGAATTGCCGTCTCGAACGACCGCGACATCGAATTCCGACTTGAAGGCAGACGCGGAGATTGCGGTGCGGGTTGATGAATCGCAGATCATCACCACAACCACATTCCGACTTCAAGGGTCCGCAACAGAATGGCAACTGGCCATGCCCGCAACCGCAGATGTCACGACCCAACGAGTCTCGCCGTCGGCACCACGAGAGTCACTTGGTGAACCCCCGCTCACACCACTCCTCTTTCCGCGAATCACCCGCCCGACAGATCCCACTCAGCCGATCTGGACGTTCCGCCCCCCGGAGACCGTGACAACCGATTGGCTGGTCACAGCCACAGTCCGTCAAGCCCGCCCAAAACCGACTGATCCGCAACATCGTGGGCCGTACCCAATTGGCCCGTTTCATGCCGTGAATGCCGCACGTCAAACGGGAGCGATCCGAATTTATGCTCCACCCACGATCCGAATCAGCACGGGCAAACCCAGTGTTGATCTCCGCCGTCTCGATCCACCGAAAGCCGAAGACGACCTCGCGGGCGTCTGGCGCTATACCACGACCAACACCGCAGGACCGAAGCCTTCATTCGCCGCACTTTTTGAGCTATCGACCAAGACACTCCCCGGATTTATCGGCGTCCAACCGACCTACATTCTAAAGCGGAACGATGCCGGTTGGAGAATGCAGGCCAATGTGAAAGTGACACCAGTCCGAGACGTGGTCAACGAACTGCTTGTCGAAGTTCCACTGGGTTGGCAAGCCTTTGAAGCGTCCGGTGTGGCCAACGCGGAGTTGATCGACGAAGTTCAAACCGTGAAGGAAACAGCATCGTCTCGCCAATTGGCGATTCGTTTCGCATCACCCCAAAAAACGTCGTTTGAGTTAGTTCTAACGGCTTCGTTGACAGGTTCAACAACGCAACGGCGCGAAGAGTTGGTGTTACTTCGATTTCCGAACGCCCAGGAACAATCCGCCCGCGTCACCGCAACCGTGCCTGATGGTTTTGAAATCGCCGGGTCTGCTGTCTTGAGCGACGGAAGTAACCTGGTCTTAACACCAGACACGAAGGCACCGACCGGGCTGAAGACGAATAGCATTCAAAGTGTGTCCGTTCAATCTGCGAAAAGCCTGTCACGTGTCGATCTGACTTGGCAACGGTATCGTCCGGACCTGCAAGCCGAGATCCGGGCTGACGTGGACCTTCAGGACAACCAAGCCGTGGTGACGCAAACACTGAAATTTCGGACCACCGAAGGAGACACGAGGCCGATCACCTTGACAGGTCTGGCCGTCGGCTTGCGAATGATTTCCAGTAGCTCCGGCCAGTTGGAACAACTCGATCGGGACCGCTGGCAGGTTCGACACACGAACGAGGCGAGCAAAGACTTTGTGATGAGTTTCAAATACTCGATCCCGTTGCCAGGACGGAAACCGAACCTTGGCCCTGTTCGCATCGCGCTGGGTTTACTGTGGCCAGATACGGCGACCAAGACCGAGACCACCATTCGGATCTGGGGTGTCGGGTCGAGTCGTCGAATCGTTCAATTTGACGGACCGTGGCGAGAACTCCCCCCGGAAGCGAATCCCGAACGAGACACTTGGCCGTGGCTAACGCTGTTCGGAACCGATGGCAAGCTACCACTCAGTCTCGAACTCGCCGAAAGTGACATGGTACTTCCGAGTACCATGATCGACAGAACGCTGACGCAAGTTTGGCTGAGTGGTGACGGCATGAGTGTCGTTCGGAGCCGATTTCTGCTAAGCCGGTGGTCACCGACTGGCATCGAGTTGGAACTGCATATCACTGCCACTCCCGAGATCAGTATTGATGGCCGCAAATTCGACACCGCCACACTCGCGCCGTCTCTTCGTGCTGAACTGACCGAGAGTCGTGTTGTTCGGGTTCCGTTGCCCGAAGCCAAACCGGGCCGATCCGTCCTGATGTTGGATGTGCGGTATCCGCTTTCGAGTAACATCAATCAGCGACGTGGCGTGCAAATTGTGCCTCCGCGTGTCCTGTCTGCCGTGTTTCGATCGCCGGCCCGGTGGCAATTTCATTTACCGGGGGATCGAGTCCCCCTCAGCTTTAACCGCGATCTCATGGTCGATCAACGTTGGGCCTGGCACCAAGTCGCGTTTAGCCCGACAGCAGGTGCGAATTCTGCGGACCTGGAGCAATGGCTGAATGAAGGCGTCGAGGTCGAATCGGCTCCGACCGAGATACTCGCTTTGAGTTCGACCACTCACGACACGGTAACTGGGCGCCAAGCGAACCTCGTGGATGTCCAACTGGTTTTGCTTCCTCGCATGGGTTGGATCGCAAGCTGTTCTGCTCTCACAGTCGTTGTCGGACTTTTCATCTCCCGACTTCGACCCGTGGTCATCGGTTTTGTGCTAACGGTACTCGGCGTGATGTTGGGAATTGCCGTGGGAGTCTATCCCCAACCCACGGGCCATTTGATTGCGGCCATGCAACCGGGACTTTGTGTGTTGGCACTCCTGCTCATTCTGATTGGTTTGGTTCGTGGCTACTACCAGCGTCAAGTGAAGCATTTACCTGGGTTTACACGTAACCCTGGCGAATCGTTCTTAGAGGGGACTGTTAGCCATGTCCCACTATCAGGATTGGAGAACCGAAACTCCTCTCCCCCTTCAAACCAAGTCATTTTAGACGGCCCTGGGAGCCGTCCACTCCACTCGACAACAGGGAGTTAAGGGATCATGCTAAACCGCTACTGGTTCACTCTCGTGATCGGGCTGATCGGATTCGCCCCCCCTCTCTGCGCGGACGAGCCGATCCCGCTTGCCCAGGCTGGGATTACGGGTGCCGCAATACACGCTCCTTCCATTTCCACGGCACGACTGTCACGCGATCCCTTCCCAATTCACCGAGTCTATATGCCTCAAGATCGCCTTGCCGCTGCGATCAAGCAACTTCAACCGGGTCCGGTTGTTCGTCTCTCTCACCGAGAATTTGAAGCCCGTGTCCAAGCCGCAACCCAGACTTTAACGGCTCCAGCACCACGCCTACTGGAAGCCCGATACCGGGCCATTCACTCGGTAGAAGGACTGAAGGGAGTCGCGGACTGGCGATTGCGCGCTGGTGCGGCGGGCCAACTTTTTACAGTGGAGCAATTGAAAGCTGCTGTCAACCTCACGAACTCGTCTGGAGTCTTATTCACAACAAAGAGCGAGACGCCGACTCTCTACCTCGTGAAGGCTGGTGACAATGCGGTGTCAATCGATTGGTCGGCCCGTGGGATCGAAGAACCAACACTGGATCGCTTTGAACTGGCATTTCCACCCTGTCCGATCGCAACACTCGAACTCGATCTTCCGACGGATCGCTCGCCCAGATTGTCAGGGTCGAATCAATTATTGACTGGACCGTTGCCGGGAACGCAACCCAATCGG
>JANLRE010000693.1:0-1828 GCA_031368205.1 Fimbriiglobus sp.
GAACAGTTCGTCGAGTTTGACGGAGTCCGATCGGGGGTCTTTGGCCAACTTATCCGCACGGCCGTTGACGCGACCGATTTTGTCTTGCACTTCTTGGCTGTTGAGCAAGTGCAACGTCATCGCCAAACTTGCTTCGTTGACCCGCTCGCATTCGCACGCACTAATGCGTTGTGGTCGGCCCAGCACGTCCAGGAAGTACGACGCAAATGATTCGTCCGGGAGCATTAATGCCCGACCGGGTGCGTTGCGGTCCTTCGGTAAGCCGGGAAAGTCCGACGGACTTTCCGTCAGTTGGCACACCGCATCGTAGACCACTTCCGCCCCGAGCCGCTTCGGGTAATAGCGGGCGTAGGATTGCTTGTCGCCCTGGTTGAACTCGTTCGGCATCGAACTAAGTTGGTAGGTGCGGCTCGTACAAATCAGCTTCACAAGAGCCTTCAACGAGTACTTGTTTTCGATCAAGTTCGCGGCAAGAGCGTCGAGCAATTCGGGGTTCGAGGGTGGGTTGGTCACCCGCATGTCGTCGAGCGGATCGACGATCCCGCGTGTGAAAAAGTGTGCCCAGTATCGGTTCGCCACGGCCTTGGCGAAAAACGGGTTCTTCGCATCCACGAGCCAATCGGCGAACCGAATGCGCGGGTCTTCATCGACCGACACGCTGATTTCGCTACCGTCCAGTGGCTTCATCGTGGCAACGCGATTGGTTCGTTTGTTGGTGACGGCACCGCTTGTTTTCGTGAAGATCACGAGCGGTTTGGTTTGCTGGTTCGTCACCCGGCCCGGCGTCGGCACGTCTTTCTTGCCGACACGAGCAAAGAACGCGGCCACGCCCCAGTAGTCGTCCTGGCTCCATTTTTCGTAGGGGTGGTGGTGGCAGTTGGCGCACGCCAGCCGTTGGCCCAGGAAAACTTGGCTCACGTCATCGACGAACTGTTCGGGGGTGGTGACTTCTTTGAACCAAACTGTGGGGGGTGATTTCGCCTCGTCGCCGATCGCACAGACGATCTCGCGGACGAAATCGTCGTAAGGTTTGTCGGCGGCGATCGCTTCCCGAATCCACGTATGGAACGACAACGTCCCGGAGGCCCGCTCGACTTGGCCGCGTCGTTTGACCCGTAGCACGTCGGCCCACTTGTTGGCGAAGACGAAGGAATACTCCGGCGAATCCACGAGGCGATCAATCAACTTGTCCCGTTTCGCCGGGTCCGAATCGGCGGCAAATTGTGTCACCGCGTTGGCTGTGGGCAGGGTACCCGTAATGTCCAGCGAAGCCCGGCGAATGAACTGCTCATCGGTGCAGACTTCCGACGGGGCGATCCCGAGTTCACGCCACTTCTTGCTGGTGAATTGGTCGATGACGTTCTTCGATTCAAACGCAAACTCGGCAGCCGGACCAGGGCGTGGAACCGTCGTGCGGAACACGGTCACCATGCCGGAGAAGCGGATCATGACCCCCGCTTGCCCGGTTTGCGTAAGGGTTTGCACCAACCCGCTTTCGCTCACCGTAGCCACGTCGGTTTCGTTGCTTTCAAATTGCGTGCGGCGAGTCACGTCTTCGACGCGACCGTTCGAGTAGTGGGCGTGAACCGCAAGCTGTTGCCGCCCTTGCCGGGCAATCACACGGCTTTCGGGGTACACCGTCACCTTGGTAATCACCGGGTCGGAGGCACTGCCGTAGGGCAATCCGGATGCGATCCAGCGCCGTAAAACCTTATACTCTTCGGAACCCACATCCATTTTCTTGCCACCGCCGTGGGGCACCACACCGGCTGCTTTCAGCAGAAATAACGACTGATCCGGGGCAGCAGGGAACAGCCGTCGGCCACGG
>JANLRE010000696.1:0-3255 GCA_031368205.1 Fimbriiglobus sp.
GCGCCAAAGTCGCCCTCGTCGCTGTGGCTCACAAACTCCTAACAATCGCCAACGCGATGGTCCAAAACAAAACAACCTGGCGACACTCGAACGTCGCAAATCCAGCTTGACTTCTAACACAGTCACTACACTCCGGTGCCCTTTTCGGGCACAAATCCAAGACGCTGATGATGTTGAACATCATTCACAACAATGGTACCAAGTTGCTCACGAACTGGCGGGTGCAGTTTTCCCAGGTGTACGTGCGACCCTCGGCGATGCACGCTTCGCGGTTTCCGGTATGAATTGCCGTCGGGATCGCAACTGCCAAGTCGTCGTGCAGGACGCCGAGTTCGGGGCGGGTGATAATGTCGATGGGGCCGGTGACCGGGTACGCGGCCACGGGCACGCCGCACGCCAGTGCTTCGATCATGACTAGGCCGAACGTGTCGGTTTTACTGGGGAACACGAACAGATCGGCGGTTGCATACACTTCGCCCAGGGCTTCGCCTTGGCGATAACCCAGGAACTTCACATCGGGGTAACGACGTTCCAAGTCTGTGCGGATCGGGCCGTCACCGACGATCACTTTCGTGCCGGGTGCCGTCACTTTCAAAAAGTCTTCGATGCCTTTCTCGGCGGACACACGACCCACGTAAAGCATGATCGGTCGCGGGAAGGGTGCGTCAGTATGAGGGCGAGGATGGAACACGGACAGATCGACGCCACGCGACCACCGCCGCATTGGCACCGTAAACCCGCGTCCTGTTAACTCCGCCTCCAGGCTGGGCGTGGCGACCATCATCGTGCCGGCGCGGTTGTGAAACTTGCGTAGGACGTGGTACCCCCACGATTCGGGGACGCGGGCTAGCTTGTGCAGGTACTCCGGAAATCGGGTGTGGTAGGACGTGGAAAAGTTCCACCCCCGGTGCCGACAATACTGGCGAACCAACTGGCCGAGCGGCCCTTCCGTAGAGATGTGGACGTGGTCCGGTGCGAACCGCCGAATGCGATCGTACACCACGCCGGGACGCGGGAAACAGAGGCGAATCTCGGGGTAAAATGGCACCGGAAGTTGCCAGAACGGCGACGGTTCCAGAACTTCAACGGTGTGCCCGAGTTCCCGCAACAACCGCGTCGTGGTGTCCAGCGTGCGCACCACGCCATTGACGAGCGGGTGCCAAGCGTCGGTAGCGATTAGGATTTTTCGTGGTGTCATACCGAATGGTATCTAAGCTGGTCGATCCTGTGTATCGCGGATCTGGAGTCGATCCGCGATATTCACGTGTCAGAAGTCGATTACCGGCGATCTTTCAAGTTGTCTCGAATTTCCATCAGCAGCTTTTCGCTCGTGGTCGGCTCGGCGGGCTTGGCTTCTGCTTTCTTCTGCATCTTGTTGATGGCCTTGACCACTAAAAACAAGCAGGCGCCAATGATGACGAAGTTGAACACCGCTTGGATGACGAGTCCGATGCCGAGCGTCGCATCACCGTACAGCGGGAGTCGGAAGGTGCTGAAGTCGATTCCGCCAATCAACACGCCGATAACCGGCATGAAGAGTCCGGTGACGATCGCATCGACGATCTTACCGAATGCCGCGCCGATCACGACCCCAACGGCGAGGTCAACGACGTTACCGCGCATTAAGAACGCTTTGAATTCCGTGGCGAGACTCATGGCTATTTGTCCTGTTGTTGACCGAAATACACTCTGAGCGAGTTTGTAGAATCCGCCTGCCCTCACTCCATGTGAAGGTTCAGAAATGATGCGGGTACTTCGTGTGTGGAAGATTTCCTACAAGAGTTGATTGCCGACCACAAGTCCCATTCGATAGAATCGGCCTGTTTTTAACGGTGCAGCTTATCTAACTGTTGCAATCAGATTGCAACACAATGCACCTGGTTATGTTGATAAGCTCGTTGCGTGCAGCTTATCTAACTGTTGCAATCAGATTGCAACAGTCCCCCCTGTCGAACGATCTCGACAGGGGGGACGCACCAGCTACTTCATCTGCCTTCGGGCCGCGTCGGCTAGCTCGTGACAGGCCCCTTCGAGGTCGCGGTTGCCGAGTGATTTGGCTTTAGACAAGCCGAGTTCGGCGAACTTCAGCGCGCGACTGCCTTGTTTCACACTGAGCATGGATTCGGTAGCCATGATGTAGAACTTCGGTTCGTCGGGGTGTCGGGCGATTAGGTCGTCGAACGATTTCTCGGCGGCGTCGGGGTGGCCACTGCGGGCCTGGAGTTGACCGCTGCGGATCGCGTATTCGTTAGCGCGCTTGCCGTGGTTGTGGGCTGCGTCGTAGGTCGCGCCTTCGGTGGCGTACTTTAATGCGGTTGCCAAATCGCTTTCGGCAATCGCGCCCGCAATGATGCAGGCAAAGAACGGGTAGCGGTCGGGGCGGGTGGCGTCGGGTGGCTTGGCCGCGCCGGCTTTGGCGAACTTCACGGCGAGTTCTTTGGCGTCCAGTTTCAGTGCGGCCCGGATCGCGTCTTCCATTTCCAGGCTTGTGAGAGTCTCGACGTTTAACCCCGCGAGGTCGGCGGCACTCATGGCCGTGAAGTCTTTCTTCGGCTCTTCCCGGACCGTGATTTTCGGCGCTTCCCCCGGTGTTTGAAGTTCGGCACCGAGCTTGTGACGGAGTCGGTTGAAGTCGTAAACTTCGATCGGCTGAACCTGACCGTTGACTTGTTTTTGTGGCAGCGATCCTTCGACACAGTCTTGCCAAAAGCGAACGATCCCCAGCAACCGCTTGCGGAGCAACGGACTACCGCCGGCGTCCAACGGTGCCGCGCCGCCGAGTGCTTTCAGCGGTCGGTGAATCCAGACTTCCTCAAAGAACTTCGTGGTCCGGTCCCGGATTTTGGCCTCAGCCGCCCCGACATCGGCGGTGCGAACCGGCAAGGCGATGGCTTCCTGGGTCAAATCGCCGAACTGCGACGGCCCGATGGCCTCAATCGGCTCGCCCACAGCAAGGTTCACCCGATCGCGGATCGTTGCCGCAACACTTCTCACCGCCTCTTGATTCGTGTGCCAGAGCCGCATCATGCCACCAGCGATTGTCATGTTCGCCATGACCCTGGCCATCGTCGTGCCCGTGTCGAGCAAGTTCGGCAATTCTTCGACGACGAAACAACTGAAGTATTGGCCGTTCGGGTCCATCTGCGGGGCGAGAATCTTGCGTTCTTGGGACATCTCTTGCAGGAGTTGAAACACCGTCTCGGGGTCGCGGACCTGCATGAAAACGCGGTGTTCGAGGTAGTCCGATTCGGCGTC
>JANLRE010000700.1:0-2970 GCA_031368205.1 Fimbriiglobus sp.
CGGCTTTTCGTCGAACCGGATGAACGGGTACGCATCGGCCACCTCGCGGGCACATTCCAGAAACAGCCCGTCCGAAAGTCGCATCACATCCGCTTTGTGACAGAACGTTACGAGGTGCCGCCCGGAGTTGCGCGCTAGCTCGAAGGCGAACTTCACGATCCGCTCGCAAGCGGGTCGAGTAATCACTCGAAGGCTTTCAATCACCCCAGGAACGACTTGGTGTTCCAGCCCCGCGTACAGCCCTTCGGTGTTTTCCCGCACCACGACGAGATCGACTTTCTCGAACGGCGTCCGGACGCCCGGCAGCGTTTTGACGGGGCGAACACTGGCATAGAGATCGAGACCTTGACGCAGCCGCACATTGATCGACCGAAAGCCTTTCCCGACCGGAGTGGTACAAGGGCCTTTCAGCGCGACGCGATATTTCCGGATCAAGTCCAGTGTTTGCTCGGGCAGCGGTTCGCCATAAGTTTCCGCCGCAACCAGCCCCGCATCCGCTTTGACCCATTCAACGGCCACGCCCGTCGCAGCCACAACACGGCATGTCGCCGCCGTCACTTCCGGACCGATGCCATCCCCTTCGATCACAACAATTCGCATGGCACTCTTTCGCCGGGTCATGGCATTTCGTCAATTTCGGACCGAGCCGCTTCTATCCGCTCGCACGACGGCCTCTTCGTACTAAAATAGCTCTAACTCCGACGGATGCAGTTTGCAATACGGAAAGGTTTGTCTCATGGCTGACACGGTACGGGCGACATGCCCCGGATGTCAAAACGTCCTTCGCATTCCGGCGGATTGGACCGATCGCGCCGTCAAGTGCAAAAACTGTGGCACCGTCGTTCAGACCAAGGCGCCGTCAAAAGCCAAGCCGACTGCCGCAGCCCCCCCGCCGATTCTTGCCGCGCGCCCGGTCAGTAGACCGTCGCCCAAAATTGCAGATGTCCCCAATCCAGTCGAAGCCTTACCACAGGTTTACGGGTATCCACCGGGGTTTGCCCCACCTCAGCCGGAGTTAGCGGTTGACCCGCTCAGCCAGTTCGATGACGGCCCCGTGATCCAACGCCGTGCCCCGGTTCGCACCAAACGGGGGCCGTTGGGTTGGATCGGACTCGTGCTCGTTCTCGCTGTTACGGGTGCGGGTGGCGTTCTCTTCGGGCCGTCGCTGTTGAACAAATTCCGTAATATCGAACAAGCCCAAATCCCGACCACTCAGCCAACTCTTGCGACGAAACCCGTTCCGAACGCCTCGAAACAGTACCCCAGACGGATGCTATTCTTGAGTGTCACGAAATATCTGTACTGCAACGCTTTGGTCGGCGGTACGGACAGAAATCCCGATCAGGTGACTGTTGCCGCGCGACGATTGGCGGCCCAATGGAAGGTGCCAGTTGAGAAAGACAACAGCCAACTGTACGTTGTCCAAGACCTCGGCCCGACCGCACGGCCGATGCTAAAACCGACGATTGAAGACGCTTGCAAGCAGTTTTGTGAAACCAGTCGGGCGCAAGATCGCGTACTGATTTACTTCGGCGGCCACGCCGTGGAGATCGGCGACAAAGCGTATCTGGTTCCCGTTGACGGCGATTTGGAGGACGTGGCCAGTCTGATTCCGCTCGATGATTTTTGGGCGAAAATCAAGTCCTGCCCCGCTCAGCAAAAGCTCGTCATCTTTGATGTTTGCCGGTTGAACGAAGATGGCGACAAGCTGCGACCGGGTAGTGAACCGCTCAGCGAATCACTCGAAAAACGTCTCACGAAAGCACCCTCGGGGGTCCAGGTGGTCATGACGACGACCGTTGGGCAGAATGCGTTTGAATACCGCCAGCCGCCGTACATCTCCCGGCGCGTCGATACCTCGGACGTGGGCGGAAGTCTGTTCTTGAGCGCCCTTCGTCATGTGGGCGAAAAAGGAGTTGTGCAGTTACCCAAAGACCCGACCCCGGACGACGGCCTCCCGATCGCCCCTTGGCTAATTGCTGCGAACACCCGCATGAAAGAAGTCACAATAGGTTCGGGGAAAGCCGAACCCGTTGTGCGGTTGATCGGCGACGAACCGACCGCGCCCGTTGCGTTCAACCCCGAGGAACCGCTTGCCAAGCACTTTGCGTTAGCGCCACAACCGAAGGGAGTTGCCCCGAACGAATTGGCGATCATTCTTGAACGCATCAACGACCTGCCGCCCTATCGAGGGAAAATCAGCAAGGACGACGCGGTCGAAACGCTCATCCCGTTCACCGAAGACGTGATGAAGGCGTACCAACCCGACAAAGTCACCGATGCACAAATCCTGAAGGAGCCGCAAAAGTACCCGATCCGCAAAGCGGCAATCGACGGCCTCACCGTCATCAAAAAACAATGGAAATCGTCCGTCGAGGGCGAACTCCGAACGAGGATCGAAACCGGGTCCGACGACAAGTTCAAAACCTTAATCATCGCGGAGCAAAAAACCCCGGCGATCATTGAGGAGGAACTCCAGACGGCACTGACACGAATGGAAAAGCTAATGGGCCAACTCGACCAGGAAGAATCGAAATACTGGCGCGTCAATTTCCTGTACGCGGTCGCCCAGTTGAAGGCCCGACTGGCGTTCATGAGCGAGTACAACCTCGCGCTGGGTGCGATCCGGACGGACAGCTTGCCGAAGGTCGATGCGAAGCAAGGGTCGTCGGGATTCATTCTGGTGTCGAGCGACAAGATGAAGAGCAAGAAAGATGTCAAAGACCTCGCGGATTCCGCACGCGACTTGTTCACGAAAATTGCCGAAGACCACAAAGGCACCCCGTGGGCGATCCAGGCCAAGCGCCACCGGGTCATCGCCCTCGGGCTAGAATGGAAGCCGTTTACGAGTGGTCTTGCCAGTGCGATGGAGTGAAGGGTCTGGCAAAAGTTTCTGGCGGTTTGTGAGACCTGTTTTGTAGGTCGTGGTCGAGGCTTTGTGAGGCCCGACAGTGCTAGGCCGTGTTGATT
>JANLRE010000721.1:0-2511 GCA_031368205.1 Fimbriiglobus sp.
GTTGGTTGTGGCGTACTGCCAGTGGCTGTTGTACGCAGCGGCTCTGGCAGCAGTGTAAAAAGCTTCACCTCTGTCTCCATGCGGATGCGGGGTTAAATGCCCTACATGTCAATCGTCAATCGCGTCGCCGAGGACTTCTTCGTTGACGTAGATGGGGACTTTAGCGGTCACGGCCACGGCGATGGCGTCGCTGGGGCGGCAGTCGATTTCCCGCAACTCCGCGTCGTGCCGGATGCGGAGCTTGGCGTAGTAGGTGTGTTCTTTCAGTTCACTAATGATGATGTCCTGAATCTCGCCGCCGAGTTCGTCCACGATGCTGTGAATCAGGTCATGCGTCAGCGGTCGCGGCGCCTGCATCCCTTTGACGCGGCGGTCGATACTCGTGGCTTCAAACAACCCGATCACGATCGGGAAACTGCGGTCGCCTTCGACCTCGCGCAGCACGATCACTTGCTGTTCGTCGATCTCGCTGATGATGATGCGGCGAAGTTCCATCTGAATCGGCACGGCAATCTCACTTCGTGGAAGGCACACGTCACGGGCACAAGCTGAATGGACTATAAGGGGCGAAATCCAACCGGGCAAGCATTTGGGGTTCGCCGGGAAAGTCTATTCACCCGATCGCGTTCGACTTGCCCGGTAGCGGGTAGCGGCCCATCAGTTTGTAGGGTTCGAGTTCCATGCCCAGCGATGTATAGGTTTTCAGCGCCCGTTCGTTGTCGTGTTCCACGTACAACCGCAAGCCGATCACGGTGGGGTCGAGCGTTGCGGCGGCTTGCAGGTGGTCGTAGAGGCTACGAAACACGCCGGTTCGGCGGGCGTCGGCGCGGACGTAGACGCTTTGAATCCACCAGTACCAGCCGTCACGCCAATCGCTCCACTCATACGTGACCAGCGTTTGGCCGACGACTTCGGTGTCATCTTCAACCAGTGTGTAGAAGCCCTTGTGGACATCACCCAACACGGCGGTGATGCCCCGGCGCAAGATGGCGTCATCGAGGATCTTGCCCTCGGATTCGGTTGCGAGCGCGGCGTTGTAGCGAACGACCACCTCCAGATCATCGGGCGTCGCCCGGCGGATCACACGGCCCATTGTTGCCTCATTCCTCAGTGGGGATACGATGTTCCAGAGTCTCAGTGGTTCACCGGCGAACTCCGATTAGGAAAGCGTATGGACCTGAACAGTTTCATTCGGGACATTCCGGATTTTCCCAAGCCCGGCATCCTGTTCAAGGACATTACACCGCTCTTGGCAGACCCGGCGGCCTTTGAATACTCCATCGCCAGGCTGTTCGCCCATTACTCCACGACCTCGATTGATGCGATTGCCGCCGTCGAAGCCCGTGGGTTTCTGTTCGCCGCGCCGCTCGCCATCCAACTGCGCAAGCCGCTCATCCCGTTGCGCAAGCCGGGGAAGTTGCCCTACCGCACGTATAGCTTGAAGTACGACCTTGAGTACGGCCAAGCCGAGTTGCACATGCACATTGACGGCGTCGAACCGGGTGCCAAGGTGCTGATGATCGACGACGTTCTGGCCACCGGCGGCACGATGGCAGCCGGGTGTCAGTTGATCGAACAGGCCGGCGGCGTGGTCGTCGGCTGTGCGTTCCTCGTCGAACTCGGGTTCCTGAACGGCCGCGAGAAACTGAAGGGGCACAATATCTACAGCCTGTTGACGTATTAACTAGAACCCACAACTTCACAACACGCAGGTGGAACATGGCACGCGACCGCTTCGACGACGATGAAAACCGTGACGACCGAGACGAGGACGACCGCGATTACCGCGACGACCGACGCAACGAGCGACGCCCCGAAGACGTAATGGCCATCGCCAAGGCGAAGGTCAAAGCCCCCGCGATTCTGATGTTGATTGCCGGGATCGTAACCGTACTCCTGTTGGGATACAGCGTCGTAATGGCGGCCACAACCGATCAACTGGCAGACTTCCAAAAGCAACGCCAGGAAACGGAAAACGACCCAAAGTTGGATGCGAACGCGAAACAGCAGATTAAACAGATCAACGACTTCACGGAACAAATTGTGACGCCGCTGTTCAAGTTTCAACCCGTTCTCTGGGCATTCTCCGGCTTGCTTGCACTGACCTCGATCGTCGGTGCCATCAAACTCATGAACCTTTCCGGTTCGGGTTGGGCACGGACCGGGGCGATCTTGAATCTGACTTCGTGTCTCGGTGGGTGTTGTTTGATCGGGCTACCGGCAGGGATTTGGGTGTTGATTGTGTTGAACAACGCCGACGTGAAAGCCGCGATGCGGCCTCAGCCGTCGTTAGAGGTTTAATTCAATGCCGGTTGTTCGTTGCCCACAATGCAATAGCCAAATGATGGTCGAGACGCCAGACGCCGGGCACGAAGTCGAGTGCCCGGCGTGCATGGCCGCGTTCGTTGCACCAAAAGACGAAACACTAGAATCCGAAGACCGACGCCCCTTGCGACGACGGGACGAATCATCGCGTTCACATGACCAAGACGACGACGACGATCGCCCTCG
>JANLRE010000757.1:0-3196 GCA_031368205.1 Fimbriiglobus sp.
TGGATGACACGAGACACGCGGCCACAACCAGAATCAGCAACCGCACTTCCGACGCGCGGAACATGTTAACACCTTACTATATCAGGGTTTCGGGCAATTATTCAACGGTGACACGTCACGGACTGGCTTCCCAGTTGATAGTAGAACGCTTTTGATGATGGTGGCTTGCGCTCGATCAGCGGGTCTGAAAAACAGCAACCCCGTTCCACAGTGTCGTGCTGGAACAGGGTTGCAAAGATGCGGCAATTGGAACAGTTACGCGGCGGCTTGTTGGTCGCTGCCACGGATCGACGCTTCAAACATCTTGACCACATCGACGGCAAAGGGGATCGCGGGTCCGGCCCAGCGGGTAATGTCGTCACCATATCCCGCTTTGGCACCGGCTTTCGCCACATGGGACAATAGTGCGCCGATGCCACAGCGTTTTTGCGCTGCGAGCTTTGCATCGTATTCACGTAAGCGGTTGTGGAGTTCTTCACCGTTGCTTGGCAACACTGGTAACTTGGCTGATTCAACTTGCTTCAGCGGCGACGGTGTGGGCGCTTTGATCTTCGGCAAAGCGAACGTCGGGAGTTGCGGTGGTTGCGTAAACTGCTTTTTCACTGGATCGTAATCAGCCCATTGTGCGGGTAGTCGATACAGGTAACGGCCAATCCCAAACTTGACGGCGGCCCGCTTCAGAGCATCACTAAACGCGGCTTTCAGACGATCACCGCCGTCGGGTTGATCGCTAGGCGAGCCGACATCCATTTTAGTGATCCAACGCTCGCCGATTTTGAGTTGCAACTTGCACAGGACCGAACCGTCTGTCAAGAGTTCGTACTCGTCCTGCCAATTCTCAACACCCAGAACGGCATCGAGTCGATCCTGAATCACCCGACAATCAATGTAGGCGAGCGCCAAGGCGCGATTGCCCTTCACTGACTGCGGCTTGAACTTCACTTCCTTGTTGCTGAATGGTGCGGACAGTGCGTCCGTGATTGTTCGGACATCACCAATTGTTTCGCTTGTTTGCTCTAACATGTTGCAACTCCGTGACTAAACCCACTCGTGAAAAGGTTCGGGTGGGTTTAGTGTACAAAATGCCACATTCCAAGAAATGTGCGTTGCACCTATCGGCTGAGTTTATCCGCACCCGCTGCTGGGGTTTGGCCGACTGTGGCCATTGCGGTTCTGAGAAACTCCGATGCTACTTTTTGCACGATGCCGTCGATTTCTTTTTGCGTGGCGTCCCAATCCGCGTCCGGCGTTCCTGGAGGGCAAGGGGGGCTGCACACTTCAAGATAGGCTTTCGCTTTCGGTTCGGTGCCACTGGGGCGCAAACACACTTTCGCAGCAATCCCGTTCGGTCCGGCAAGGCGGAAGATCAGGAAGTTTCGCGCAGCCTTATCGGTGCCGCCTTTGAACGGCCCCATGCGTCCCGCTTCATTTTGAAGATCCTCCACACTCGTGACCGGCATACCGCCGATTGCTTTCGGCGGATTGGCACGCAGGGTATCGAGCATCTTCGTCATGTCGCGTTTGCCTTCCACGCCGGTCATCACGATGTTGAGCAACTCGTTGCGGTAGTAGCCGAACTGCCGTGAAAGTTCGGTGAGGAGTTCGGGAATCGTGCGGCCTTGGCGTTTCAGATGGAGTGCGAGTTCGGCCATGAGCAAGGCGGCGCAGGCCGAGTCTTTATCTCGAATCTCGGCGGTTGCGAGAATGCCGTGGCTTTCTTCGGTGGCAATGACGAAGTCGCTCGTGCGCCCGGTGACATCCCCGTATTGCCCGGTTGATTCGAGTTGCCACAGCACATCTGCGTGGTACTTAAATCCGACGAGCAAGTCGTTGATAATCTGGGCACTGAACTGTCGGCAAATTCGCGTGATTTGCCCCGTCGTCACTTCAGTCGTAATCACAATCGAAGACGCTGGCAAATCGCCAGCACTCGCCAGACGAGACAGCTTGAAGTACGTGAGTAGCACCGCGATTTCTTGCCCGGTCAGGAAGCGATGGTCGCCCTGGCCGTCGGCTGTCGTGCAAGCCAGTCCGCCCACGCGGTCGGCGTCGGGGTCGGTGCCGATCACCAGATCGGCGTGCTTTTCTTTCGCCAGTTTCCCCGCCCGATCCAGGCTTTCCGGCACTTCCGGGTTCGGTGATTTGGTCACGTTCGTGAACTGGCCGTTCGGCTCCGCTTGCTCCGGGACTGGGATGGGGCGGAAACCCTGCGCCGTCAGCACTTCGCCCGCACACCAACCGCCAACCCCCTGCAAAGGTGTGTAAATCACGCGAATTTCATCAGCATTGGGTGGTGTGATGAGGCTTTGTTTACGACACAACTCGATGTAGGCTTCGTGCGGCGCCATGTCGAGGAAATGCACTTTGCCTGACTTCACCGCGTCCGTCCAGGCCAGCGATTTGATCTCCACAACCTGATCGACAAAATCACTCATGATCTGGTCTTCGGGCGGCACCGGCTGAGCGCCGCGTTCGTCGTAGAACTTGCTGCCGTTGTCGTCCGGTGGGTTGTGGCTAGCGGTCATGTTCAGCCCGCCGTGCGCTTTCAAGAACCGGATGCTGTAGGAAAGCTCAGGCGTCGAAACATAGCGTTTCGTGTCCGTCGGAAGGATGTGGGAGTGAATCCCGTTCGCGGCATAGACCCCGGCGGCGTACTCGCAAAAATTGCGGCTCGTGAGGTGCAGCACCGGGTTCGGCAGGTCTTTGTTGTAAACCCCACGCCGGTCTTCGTACTGCCGCACGTCGTAAGCCAACACCACGCCCAATTTGCTAATACCGGGGAAGCGTTGCTTCAGGTATTCGCAATTCCCCTGCACACTGGCGCCGAGCGTCCAAAGGTTCATCCGGTTCGGCCCGACGCCGACCGACCCGCGACGGCCACCCGTGCCAAATGGCATCACTTGGTAGAACGAGTCCAGCAACACCGACCATTTTGCGGATTGAATCAGCCATTCAATTTGCGGCTTGTACGCCGCGTAGTCCGGGTGCGTCAGCCACGTTTGGAGAAACTCCATCGCCTTCGATTTGATCGCGGGATCGGCATCAATCGTGGCAAAACCCTGTTGAACGGCGGCAAGCGAATCCATGACTCAACCTCGTGGCATCGGCGTGAAAATAGATAGGTGTTCTACGTTGTGAAGAATGGCCAGACAGGGGCGGTTTGGGATGAGCATCACAATTGTTGTTGTTTTGGTTT
>JANLRE010000808.1:0-4373 GCA_031368205.1 Fimbriiglobus sp.
AAGAGGGCGACAATCCGGGGGGGCGGTTCAAGGAGAAAGAAAAAGACCGTGGCCCACCTGGTGGGAAAGGGGATTGGAAACCAGGGCCACCGCAGCCATCTGTGGAACGACTACTGGAAGACTTATCCCCGCCGGGATGGCGGTCCGATGACGCCACGCGGTTCTATGGCGTCTGCCGGGCCGATTGGACGCCGCTCAAAGCGGTAAACCTTTCGTTGACGCGGGTACCCTGGACCAGCCCGAAAGCCGGGACCGAGTCGTTGCTGTACTCCAATGGTGCCTATCGCCAATGCACCAAGATTGGCCCCCGGAACACGCACATCATCGTGGGGCGATCGACCGAAAGACTGACGGGGGAATTACGGTTCTTCGCGTGGCAATTAGCGATCGCGGGTTGCACCGTGATGGTTGTCGGCTTGGTCGGTGGCTGGATGATTTCCTCGCGCATCGTGCGACCGATTGCCCGGATCACTGCCACGGCTGCACAAATTTCCTTGGCGAATCTGTCCGAGCGAATTGAATCCGAGAACGTCGAAAGTGAACTGGTCGAATTGGCCACTGTGTTGAACGCGACGTTTGATCGCTTACAAGCTGCCTTCGCGCAGCAAGCCCAGTTCACGGCAGACGCATCGCACGAACTCCGCACCCCGCTCACGATCATAAAGTCCCACGCGGAGCTAGCCCTCACCCGACCCCGTGACGCGGAATCGTACCGGGCAACCATCACGGCGTGCCACACGGCTGCCGACCGCATGACGGGCATTGTCGATGGCCTGTTGATCCTCGCCCGTGCCGACGCGGGGCAACTTCAACTCCAACGACAGCCCGTGCAACTGGCCACAATTGTTGAAGAAACCGTGACCCTACTCACACCCGTCGCCAACGATGCACAGGTGTCGATCACGACGGAATTGGACGCGGTCACGATCACCGGGGATGCGGAATCACTGGCCCGAGTGGTCAGCAACTTGGTGACCAACGCCATTCACTACAACCGCGTCGATGGCAGCGTTCACGTGCGAATCCACAGTGCCGAAACCGCTGTTGAACTTTCCGTGACCGACACCGGATGGGGCATCCCGGAGGCGGACCGTCCGGGTATTTTTCAACGGTTCTATCGCGTCGATAAAGCCCGCACCCGCGCAACCGGCGGCACGGGACTAGGGTTGGCAATCTGTCGCAGCATCATCGAAGCCCACGGCGGCACGATCGACTTTGAATCGCACCCCAACACCGGCACCACATTCCGCGTGCTGCTACCGCGAGCTTGAATCGCATCAAAACTTGTTGCCGAGAGTGGTGAAGTACGTCAGGTCGTTGCGTTTGGCGTTGCCGGGGTCGCTGTCGTAGCGGTCTTGCACGCCGACTCGCAGGACGGTGCCGGTTTCGGGGTCGATGACGTACTCGTAAGCCACGCGGGCGCGCAATCGAAATTGGCCCCAATCGCCGATCCGGGGGTAGAGGTCCATAATGGAAATTAGCGAACTGTGCTCGCTGACTTTACAGCGGAAATCGTACCCGAGCAGGAATTCCTCAACCCACCGACTGGCGGATCCGTCCGAACCCAACTCGCGCACCGCACCGACCCCGATGCGGGTTCGTAACGTTTTGCGCGAGTCGTCGAAGACCGTGTAACCCGTCCCGCCGTAGATGCCGACCCGGAATCGATAGGCACGCAGTTCGTCGTACTCGACTTGGTTCGCGGTGAATAATGACCAGCGACTGCCTGGGAACAGGATTTCATCCCGCGAGTTGAGCAGCGCTTGTTGCGTGCTGGTCTTCCTGTTTTGGACCGCATACACGTAGAGGAAGTCCGAGGTGAACACGTTGGTGTCGGTCTTGCGCCGCACGTTCCAACCGCCCCGGAAGTTGAACACGTCCGAGTTCCCGCTTGCCCCGTTCAACCCCAAATCCATGCCGCCCGTCCAAGGCTTGGGCAGGCGGATCATCGGCAGCAACCCCCCATCGGCACGGTCACGGGGTTCGACTGGTGCCTCGGGATCGAGAACTGATTCCGTCAGAGGAGCCGGGCGCGGCGTCGGCGTGGGATTGTTCGGGAAGACGAGACTCGGCGTAAATGTTTCACTGAGCGGAACCCCGGACGAGGTCCGGCTACTAATGGGCGGCGGCGAGGCAATCGGTTGCCCGAGCGCAACACCACTGCAAACGGTAAACAGGCCAACACCAACGATCCACCCGAGGCGCCACATCCGCAACTTCCTCACGATTCCCTACGTCGATGACTCGGCCCAGTTGATACCCAACTGCGAGAGGAATTGCGAGCTAATAGCAACACCGACTGGGCAATACAACGGCTACTTTTCGGACGGCGGGTACAGGTCATCGAATTGGGAGATGTTGGCTAAATCAACGACCGCTTTCCATTGGGCGTCGAGTGCGCTGAGGTACGCTTGAATTGACTGCGCGAGGGTCTGTTGGGTCGTGACAATGTCGTTGAATTGTACACTGCCGGGCACGTCGGTTTGCCACCGGAGTACCAGCGTCTGGTAGGCACGGGTTTGGTAGGGCAGAATCTTGTCCCGGTAATTGGCGACAATCGTCCGGTTGGAATCGTAGCGTGCGAACGCCTCGGCTGAACGACCGGCCAAGTCATTTTCGGCCACCCGCAATCGCTCCCGTGCTGACGCAATTTGGGACGACGCGGAGCGGATGTTCCCCTGGTTCCGGTCCGAAATGGGGAGTTGAATCCCGAGCTGCACGCCAAACTGGTAGACCTGGGCGGCGTTGTCGTACTGGTGGTACGTGTTCGTTTGCAAGTCCGGAATCGGGATGCGCTTCTGCAAAATCAGATTCGTGTTGGCTTGGGAGATACTGTTTCGGGCTGTCAGGATGTCCGTGTGTTGTTCGTTGATTCGGTTCTTCACATCGTCGATGGAAAAGCTGGGTGCGGGCGCATCGGCCCGGCCCACTAACGGCGCGAACGGCAGATCGGGTTGCCCCACGGCGGCGGTCAATTGCTTCCACGCCGATCGGTACGTGGCATCCGCTTGGACCATCGCGTTGCGGGCTTGGACCGCTTGCGCATAAATTTGGTAGGGTTCATATCTCGCCGCGAAGGTTGATGCCACCTGACGAAGTTGCAATTGGTAAACTTCGTCAGCCATGTCAGCCAGCGCTTTGTTAAACTCCAGGCTTTGCTTGGCGACGAGCGCCGAGAAGTAATAGGTGCGAACCTGCGCGGTCACGTCCACTTGGGCTTTGCGAACGGCGACATACGCATTGATGTAGTCGTACCCCGAAACTTGTTGGGCCAACGAAAGCTTGCCGGCCGTCTTGATGAGTTGATTCACAAACCCGCCCTGTTGGCCGGCCCCACTTGCCGTACTACCCGGCGGAAACTTCAGACTCGGTTGCCATTGGTCCACTTGGTAGCCAACGGTCGGGTTCGGGTGCAGTCCCGCTTGAATCATCTGCCCGTAAGCCACATCCGCATCGGCGGCGGTTTTGCGAATCACGGGGCTATTGGATAGTGCCAGTTGCTGCAATTCTGTAAGCGTGACCGGCGCCTGGTCAGCGGCGATAGGTAGTGCCGCCGAGGCCGGGATCAATTCTGGGTACGCCGCACGGACTGCCTTTTGACGTTCTGCGGCGGGGGTTCCTTCTTCAAAACGAAGCGGTTTCAGCGGTACCGCGTCGGCTCCGGGGAGGATACTCGGCACCTGAAACGGCGGTATTTTCTGTCCGTCTTTCTTCGGAACTTCGGGCTTCGCAGTCGGCTCCGGTTTCGTTGCGGGCACTGCTAACACGACGGATGTTTGGGCGTCAATCACGCGCGACGGTGGAGGAAGTTGCCCATCCGGGATCATGATGCGTGGACTAGCACAGCCGACGGTCAAGCCGACAACGCAGACGGGTGCCCATCGAAGGCGAACAATTGAACGACGCAGCATAGCAACACCACCCGCACGAGGAAGTTCACTTCATTCATCGACGGAAACAGTCGCGCAGGTTGAGTAGATTGGCTAAAAAATAAGCAATGTGACGACTTGGGGAACTTCGCAGGTTGAAGCGATTAGTGGGCCATGTCTCCGGCACCTTCGGGCGGCGTCCGATGGCCGTAAAAACTGTAAAGCACGGGCACCAAGTTCAAGCAAAGAATCGTGAACAGCATCCCGCCGACCACAACGACGGCTAACGGACGTTGGGATTCCGAACCCATCTTGCTGGACATGGCAGCGGGTAAAAGCCCCAGAATCGCCGCGAGTGCGGTCATGACGACGGGTCGAACGAGGTGTCGGGTTCCGGTGGTTAACGCTTCGCCCAACTCCATACCTTTCGCGCGTAAGCCGTTGAACGACGAGACGAATAGCAACCCGTTCATGACGGCCACACCCAGAATGGAAATGAACCCG
>JANLRE010000831.1:0-16398 GCA_031368205.1 Fimbriiglobus sp.
CGAAAATTCTGGCCGCGAAACTGGGCTACCCGGTCATTATTAAAGCGGCGATGGGCGGCGGCGGGCGGGGAATGCGGGTCGTTCGTGACCCGGCAAAATTAGTCGAGTCAATGGAGAGCGCGCAACGCGAAGCCGGCACCGCGTTCGGCATCCCGGACGTGTTTTTGGAAAAGTTCATCGAACGGGCCAAGCACATCGAAGTGCAGTTATTAGGCGATCGGCACGGCAACTTGGTTCACCTCTTTGAACGCGATTGTTCGATTCAACGCCGTCATCAAAAAGTCGTCGAAATGGCGCCGGCGCCGAACCTCGCTACGAAAGTCCGCGATGCGATTCTGGATGCCGCCATTGCCATCGGCAAAGCCGTTCGCATCGACAACGCGAGTACCGTTGAGTTTCTCGTCGATGTCGAAGCGGGGACATTTTACTTCATCGAAGTGAACCCGCGGATTCAAGTTGAACATACAGTGACCGAAGTCGTAACCGGCTTCGACATCGTTAAATCCCAGATTTTGATTGCACAAGGGACTCCGCTCAGCGATCCGGAAATCGGCATGGGCGACCAATCGAAGATCCGCACCAACGGGTTTGCGATTCAATCGCGTGTCACCACCGAAGACCCCGCGAACGGCTTCGTGCCAGACTACGGGCGGCTCTCCGCGTACCGCTCGGCGAGTGGTCTGGGGATTCGCCTGGACGCCGGGACCGCGTTTAGTGGTGCGGTCATTACGCCGTTTTACGACTCGTTGTTGGTGAAAGTGACCGCCAGCGGGATTCGCTTCATTGACGCGGCACGGCGGATGGAACGGTGCTTGCAGGAATTCCGCGTGCGGGGCGTGAAGACGAACATCCCGTTCTTGTTGAACCTCATCACCAATGAAGACTTCCTCGAAGGCACCGTCACGACTCGCTTCTTGGACGATACGCCGTCACTGTTCCAGTTCTCCGCACGCCAAGATCGTGCCACGAAGTTGCTCAGTTACATCGCCGAAATCATCGTCAACGGCCACCCCGAGGTGAAGGCCAAAGCCAAACCTGAGTTCGTGCTGAAACCCGCCGAGTTACAACCGCACAAGATGGCCCGGCAACCGTCGCTCTTTCCGAAAGGAACACGGGACTTACTTCTCGAACTCGGCCCGGACAAGTTCGCCGCGTGGGTCCGGGCGCAGAAGCGATTGATGATAACCGACACGACGATGCGCGACGCCCATCAGTCGCTCCTCGCCACGCGGATGCGCACTTATGACATGCTGCAAATCGCCCCGGCCTATGCCCAACGCCACGCCGATTTTTTCAGCCTCGAAATGTGGGGCGGGGCGACGTTCGACACGAGTATGCGCTTCCTGAAGGAATCGCCGTGGGACCGGCTCAGTCAACTTCGGGAACGCACCCCGAACATCCTGTTTCAAATGCTGCTTCGGGCGGCGAGTGCCGTTGGCTACTCGAACTACCCGGACAACGCCGTTCAGGCATTCGTGAAAGAAGCCGCCGCCGCAGGCATGGACGTGTTCCGGATTTTTGATGCGTGTAACTGGTTGCCGAACCTGAAGCTGGCGATCGACGCAGTCCGCAACACCAACGCCATTGCCGAAGCCGCCATCTGTTACACCGGCGATATTCTCGACCCGAAGCGGGACAAGTACACGTTGAAATACTACGTCGGCATGGCGAAGGAACTCGTCAAACTCGGCACGCACATCCTGGCCATCAAAGACATGGCGGGTCTGTTGAAGCCCTACGCCGCGAAGCGACTGGTCAAGGCCCTGCGTGACGAAATCAACGTCCCGATTCACTTCCACACCCACGACGCACCCGGCGGGCAACTCGCGTCCTACCTGATGGCTGCCGAGGAAGGCGTTGACATCGTCGATGTCGCGTTCGGCCCGCTGTCTGGGATCACGGCACAGCCGAACCTCAACGGCCTCGTCGAAGCGATGCGGTTCCACGACCGCGACACCGGGTTGAACTTCGACGACCTGCAAAAAACCTCCCAGTATTGGGAAGAAGTCCGGACCTACTACTCGCCGTTTGAAGCCGGGCAACTCGCTAGCTCCGCCGATGTCTACTTGCACGAAATGCCCGGCGGCCAAGCCACCAACTTGCTGCAACAAGCGAAGTCGCTTGGACTCGGTGACCGTTGGCCGGAAGTCTGTCGGGTCTACGCAGCAGTGAACCAACTTTTCGGCGACATTGTGAAAGTGACGCCGACTTCCAAAGTGGTCGGGGACATGGCACTGTTCATGATGTCGCATAACATCACACCCGGCGATGTCCTGGATGCGAACAAAGAAATCGCGTTCCCGGAATCCGTCGTGGAGTTCTTTGAAGGCAAACTCGGCCAACCACCGGGTGGCTTCCCACCCGCGTTGCAACAGCGGGTGCTACGCGGTCGAAAGCCGCTCACCGAACGCGCCGGGTTGAGTATGCCACCCGTCGATTTCCAGAAAACGGCGGAAGAACTCGAGGCCGCGATTAAGCGGAAACCGACCGACCACGATGTCGTTTCGTACTTGATGTACCCGAAGGTGTTCACCGATTACGCGGCCCACGAGACGAAGTATTCGGACGTCAGTGTGCTTCCGACACAGGTGTTCTTTTACGGGATGCAACGCGGTGAAGAAACGAGTGTCGAGATCGAACCGGGTAAGACGCTCATCATCCGATTTCTGACGATTGGTGATCCGCACCCAGAAGGAAATCGGTTTGTTTTCTTCGAGCTGAACGGTCAACCGCGTGAAGTGCTGGTGCAAGACAAATCGCTGACCGCGACGAGTGGCAGTGTGCGGAAAAAGGCCGACCCCGCCGACCCGACCCACGTGGCCGCACCGATGCCCGGTGCCGTGGTCGCGGTGACTGTGAACGTCGGGGAAGAAGTGGCGAAGGGGCAAAAGCTACTGACGCTCGAAGCGATGAAAATGCAAACCACGCTCTACGCTGAACGTGCTGGTAAGCTTGCCGAAATTCTCACGAAGGCCGGCACCCAAGTGAGTGGTGGCGATTTGTTGATGCGGTTCGAGTAGTTAACGCCCCATCAAGAAGCCGGTGGCAAACGCGAGGCCCAGCAACACCACGCTTAACAGCCCCAAGATGATGGCGGTCTTGTGGGTGATGAAGATTCCGTCTTCGATCGGGACCGACGGAATCTCCACGGCGTGGAACGGTGCGGTACTACTTGTCGATTTGGTTTGGATGAGCGATTGGGCGAAATCCGGTTTCTCGAATAGTGCGGACGCCGATTTCTCTTCACCCACCAACGGTTCGATCACTTGGGCCGTTGTGCTTTCAGCTATTGTGCCTTCATCTGCGAGGTCGATCTCCGGTTCCGCCGTGTCTAAATCGGCGGACGGAACCAGCACTTCGTCGTGGCACTTGGGGCAAACAATTTGCGTACCCGCTTTGCGGCGAGCGATACTGAGCAAACCTTCACACTTGGGGCATCGAAAGCGGATCGGCATAATTTGCGTTCCGTAAAGACCTTATCCGGCGTCATCGCTGTTATGATTGTGAATGGAATGGTCGCTAGATGCAATCTTTTCTGGCGCCGGTCGAACAAGCTTCACGGAACGCCGGTGTGGTTTATCGGACTGGGTAGTTTCCGCACTCGACATTGATTACTACAGGGATGCCAGCGATGTCGTTCGATCCGCTCTCACGTCGTGCCCTTCGGATTGCACTCGGGTTCTTGCTAATCGGCATCGCGGCGTTGACAGCGATAGGAGCCGATCCGGTTGTCGTGATCCTGAACGATGGCTTCGTGATCCAAGGCCCCTACACCCGAGAAATGGACACGATGTCCGATGCGAACGGCCGGTCGATCAAAGTGGCGAAAATCGACGGGTTCGACATCGTTCAAGACGGCCCCAAGTACGTGATTTTCAGCACCCATTCGCAGCGGGGTGCCAAGATCGAAAAGGAAGTCGGTCGCCCGAAATACACGGCCTACACCACAAAATTGCAGCGCCGTCTCGGTCGCCAAGTTCTTGCGATTCACAAAATCGTCAAAACAACGGAACTCGACGACCGCTGGACCCGCCGCCTGGAAACAATCACGACGGAAAACCAACCCCAGACCCTCACGCAACAACTCACGACCCTCGACCCGTATTCGTTCACGTTGGATTCCTCGACCGACGCGATCACGGTGTCGTACCATACCTCGGAAGAAGACCCGGCGCGCATCCGCAAGTGGCTCAGTCTTCATCCCGATTTGAAAGACGTTGGCGGCAAGGTTGATCCCGAACGGCGAATCAAAATCGGCACGTTTCTAAAAGATGTCGGGACACTTGATGCGACCCGACGCCAAGTGTTGTGGTTGCAAATAGCCCGGCAAGAACTCGAAAAGCTGAAAACCGATGCGCCACCGCCCTGGTCCAAACCCGTCACCGAGCAAGCCGATCAGCTCCAAGACGACATCGACAAAGCCGAAACCCGGCTGGTCGTGGACGAACTCGAAGCCGCGTTGCGAAGTGGGCGGTATGACGCCGCTCGGAAGTTCCTCGCCGGGTTTTCGCCCAAAGGCACGGACGCGATGGAAACGACCCGCATCTCGATCGTCAAAGCTCGAATCGACGCGATGCAGCCGAAATACGAAGACACCATGCGGCTCTTGCGGCGGGTGATTGAACGAGAAAGTGGGATGGCCACGATACAAACTCACTCCGCCGCGTTTGGCGTGATCGCAGGACTGTTTGCCCCCCGGCCCAAACTGACGAAAGAAATGGCCACGTTGCTGGACGCGGGGTCCGTCATTCTCGACGAGCTTCACCCCGATACCGCCGGTCGGCTGGAACTCTTCCACGACCTCGCCAAACAAAGTGAGCAACAACGGGTTGATGGCAAAGAACCAAGTGAAAAGTCGGAGGCGCTATTGGCTTACGCGATCTCCGGTTGGTTGAAGGGCAAGAACGGGGCGGACAAAAGCGTTGAATCCGCGTTGCGTTGCTGGGCCACCCGGCAACTGGCGATCAACTACCTCCGGGAAGGCATCGGCAACAACCGCAAAATTTTGCTTGATGGCTACCGGAAAGAAACCACGACGCCGCTGGCGCCGGACGAACTGAGTCAGATTATCACACTGCTGCCGCCGACGCTGCCAATGGACTTGCAGAACCCGACTTGGAAGCCGATTTCAAAAGACCTGTGCAGTGGCGTGGACGGCATTGTCCGGATGAACACGGGATCACTTCCCGAAACGGGGAAGGGCGTCGATTATTGTCTTCGACTACCGCCCGAGTACCATCATGGGCGATCGTACCCCGTGGTGCTGGCGCTGCCGAGTTCCGTGTTACCAGCCGAGCAAATGGTAGCCGGTTTGTCCGAACAAGCGGAACGCAACGGCTACATCATCATCAGTCCCGAGTGGACGAATCAGTTCACCACGAAGGTTTACGACTTCAGCGGCAAAGACCATTATTACGCCCTCGCCGCTTTACGTGATGCGTTACGGCGGTTCCAGATTGATCCGGATAAAGTCTTCCTGTTCGGGTTCAACGAAGGGGCCAATTTCGCCCTCGACCTGGGCATGTCACACCCGGACCTCTTCGCCGGGCTGGTCGGTTTCGGGCCGAATCCGCCGCCGCAACTCATGCTGGAATACTGGCGGAACACGCAGAAGTTGCCCACGTACTTCGTGACCGGCGAGTTGACCGGGTCGTTTCCGAACCTGCGAAAGGTCTACGAAAAATGGATGCCGAAAGGCTTCCCGGCCATTCTGACCCTCTATCGGGGTCGGAGTCTGGAATGGTTCCCGGTCGAAATTCCGCGCATCTTTGACTGGATGAACCGCAAGATGCGCGTCCGTGGCACCGCAAGCTTACGGCTCAACCAGTTCGGCGTGGAGCCGTGGCAAGTCCTACGGGAAACGGACGATCGCTATTATTGGGTCGGGGTCGGGGCCAACGGGATTCGCCAAGCCAATCCGGTGTCGAACGGGGTTCCCTTGCGGGTGAACCCGCCGCCCGAATTCGCCGCAGACATTGGTAAGGCGGGCGTCATCACCATCACGAAAGCGATCGGCATTAGCAAATTCGTGATCTGGCTCGATAAGGATCTGATCGACTGGACGAAACCGATCCGCATCAGCATTAACGGCCAACCCCCGCCCAAATACAAACCGCAAATCCTGAAACCCGACCTGCACTTGATGCTTGAGGAACTCTACCGAACCGGCGACCGGAAGATGCTGTTCCTTGGCAAAATCGAAGTCGATTGGCAGGGGTAATCATTCCTCGCCGAACACCTCACGGAACCCGACCAAGTGTTCCGTGAGAACCTTTTTCAACTCACCCAGTTTCAAAT
This sequence comes from Fimbriiglobus sp., assembly GCA_031368205.1. Classification (GTDB taxonomy): domain Bacteria; phylum Planctomycetota; class Planctomycetia; order Gemmatales; family Gemmataceae; genus Fimbriiglobus. The sequence goes on from JANLRE010000831.1 coordinate 6,298, forward strand.
GATCCGCCTTCAGGAACTTCAGCAATAACACCTCCGAACCGTCGGCGCGGTCTTGCGTCAAGGACGGTTCACGCCCGAAGCCCTCAAACCGGCTGAGATTAAACTGCCCCGGTTTGCCGATGAACCGGCATTCGAGCGCCGCCGAGTCTTTCGTTTTCCAACGCGCCCAACTGTGGTTGATCCCTGGCGCTTTCAACAAGATCGCGTCGGCGGTGTCCCATTTGATTTCTAAGTCGGGTTCGATCTCGCGCACGAGAGCCAGGAGCTTTTTCAAAATCCCGCTTTCCCACTTCGGTGGTTTGCCGGGCGGAAAGCCTTTGGTGCCGAGGTGCCACTGCTCGCCGTTTTGCTTCCACGGCATCACATCTTCGGCACTGGTTTGCATCCGCTTTAAGTTGGCTCGGAACGCATCGGCGGCCTGTTGAAGAAACGCGAGGAATGTCGGCGTGTCAATCTCCTCTTGCTTAACAACTGTGATCGAAACATCCTGCCACGGTCCACGCGATTGCGTCACATCGACCCGTTTATCCCGGCTGTAATTCTCCAAACCAACAATGTCCGAAAGCGGCTTCAGCCCGAGTTTTGTGGTCAGATCGGCTTGTTTGAACGTGTTTCGTCCGACTCGGAACACCAACGTCAAATACGCTTCGTGCCCCGTCATCGCGTGGAGGAACCACCCGTGCGACTTAGTTTCCGCCGCCACTTCCACCACGGAGCGGGTGTTCCAATTCGTCGCGGCAAACGGTCCGAGGTCTTCGACTCGCTCGATCACCCACGTGAGCGCGCCGCCGTCCCACTTGCTCGCGGTTCCTTTAGTCGTGACGCGGTCTTGCGTGTGCCACTTCACGCCGTTGGCTTCCCACGGCAGCTTTTCGTCCTTGCCGACTTGGGAAATCTCGATGTCATCCAGTTTCGCTTTCAACGCCGCCTTGGGATCAAACTTGATCCGTTCTTGGTACGGTCCCGCTTTCAGTACGGCGGCCAGAATTGACCCGGTGTGCGATGTCACCACTTTGGCCTGTTGCACGACATTTTCCGGCGTGCCTTGGGCCACGACTTGTCCCCCGCCGATGCCGGCTTCCGGCCCCATGTCGATGATCCAATCCGCCGTCTTGATGACATCAAGGTTATGCTCCACAACGAGGACTGTGTTGCCGAGATCGACCAGCCGGTGTAGCACGTCCAGCAATTTCCGAACGTCGTCGAAGTGCAACCCGGTCGTCGGTTCATCGAGTAGATACAGCGTCTTGCCGGTGCTGGGGCGGGCGAGTTCGGCAGCGAGTTTCACCCGTTGGGCTTCCCCACCAGACATCGTCGGAGCGGGTTGACCAAGTGCCATATACCCAAGGCCGACATCCGAGAGCGTTTGCAAGATGACGCGGATTTTTGGGATGTTGTTGAAGAGGGCAAGGGCATCGTTCACCCGCATGTTCAGCACGTCGCTGATCGACTTGCTGTGGTATTGCACGGCAAGGGTTTCGGTGTTGTACCGACTGCCGTTGCAGGTGTCACATTCGACCCAGACATCCGGCAAAAAGTGCATCTCAATCTTCTTCTGGCCGTTGCCCTCGCAGGCTTCGCAGCGGCCTCCCTTCTGGTTAAAACTGAACCGGCGCGCCGTGTACCCGCGCACCTTGGACTCGGGCAATCGGGTGTAAAGTTCGCGGATCAAGTCGAACACGCCCGTATACGTGGCGGGGTTCGACGATGGGGAGTTGCCGATCGGGTCTTGATCGACGTTGATGATCTTGTCGATGTTTTCCAGCCCGCGAACTTCGTCATGGGCAGCGCCGGGTGTTTGTGCCCTATGCAGTTTGCGCGCGAGTGTGTTGTACAGCACCTCGTTCACGAGCGAGCTTTTCCCCGACCCACTGACCCCCGTCACCGCAACCAACACGCCGAGTGGAATGTGGACATCGACGTTGCGCAAGTTGTGTTGACGAGCGCCAATAATGCTGAGCGCCGTGCCCAGCGGTGACAGTGCGGTGACAGTGTCAACGGGCGGTTCCGATTGCAGGATGCCGATCGCCTGCATCCGCCGGTTCGACGGGATCGGAATCGACAGTTTGCCCGAGAGATACTTCCCGGTGAGCGACGACTTCGATTTTTCGATCTGCTTAGGGGAACCGTCCGCCGTCACTTCGCCGCCTTGGTCACCGGCACCGGGGCCGAAGTCGAGCAGGTAATCCGCTGCTGAAATGACCTCACGATCATGTTCGACAAGGAGCAGCGTATTGCCGAGGTCGCGCAGCCGATGTAGGGCCACCAATAATCGGGCGTTGTCACGCGGGTGGAGGCCGATCGTCGGTTCGTCGAGGACGTACAGAACCCCCGTCAACCCACTACCAATCTGCGACGCTAACCGGATTCGTTGGGCTTCACCACCCGACAGCGTCGGGCCAGTCCGGTCGAGACTGACGTATTCAAGACCGACATCGACCAGGAACTTCGAGCGGTTCATGATTTCCCGAAGTACCTCGCCGATCACGTCCTTGTCTCGCTTGGTCAGTTTCAATTTCTCGAACAGTTGCAACGAGTCACCCAGCGGTTTGTGACACAACTCCCCGAGGGTTAAACCGTGGTACCGCGTGGCCGCCGCGTCCGGTCTGAGTCGTGAGCCGTGGCACGCGGAGCAGGGGATCTCATCAACGAGGTGTTCGAGCTTCATGCGGTAAACAAAGCTCACCCGGCTCGCTTCATCAATGGCCGGGAATAGGCCCTTGTATTGGAACTGGATGCCCGGCGTTTTGGCATCACGGGTCAGCGGAATGAAGTCGTCCCCCGTCCCTTGCAAGATGGCCCGTTGCTGTTTCCCATCAAGTTGATCGTAGGGCGTATCCAGGCTGAACCCCACGTGTTTCACCAGTGCCTCCGCGAACGGCAGGAACGGACTTTTCGCATCCAGTGTCGGCCACGCGGTGATCGCGCCGTTTCGCAGTGACAACGCACCGTCACCGATGAGCAAGTTGACGTTGGCGCCGCGTTGGAACCCAAGCCCTTCGCACGTTTGGCACCAACCGAGCGAACTGTTGAACGAGTAGTTGTGCGGGTTCAGAACCTCGTAACTCTTGCCACACGACGTGCAGGCAAGATGCCGCGAGAAGCGATCCACCCGCCATTGGGTTTCGTCCTTGTCGTTCTCGACATACGCCAGATGCACAACGCCTTGGCCCAGTTCAAGGGCCTGTTCGATCGCCTCCGCAATCCGGGTTCGGGTGCCCGGTTTCACGACGTTGCGATCGACGACGACTTCGACCTTGTGTTTGCGGCGATGGTCGATGGCGGGGGGTTCGTCGAGGTTGTACGACTTCGCGTCCACCCGCATTCGCACGAACCCGGCCCGGCGGATTTCGTCCCAAATGGCTTCGTACTTTTCCTGGCCCTTGCGTTCGATCGGCGCCATCACATAGAGCTTCGTTCCTTCCGGAAGCGCCAGGATTTTTTCGATGATCTGATCGGCGGTTTGCGTGCCCATCGGTACTTGGCACTTCGGGCAGAATCGCTCGCCGAGGCGGGCGTAAACAATCCGCAGGTAGTCGTAGATTTCCGTGATGGTGCCGACGGTCGAGCGCGGGCTTTTGCTGGTCGTCTTCTGCTCGATGGCGATGGCGGGGGAGAGTCCGGTGATCTGTTCGACGCGCGGTTTCTGCACCTGGCCGAGGAACTGCCGCGCGTAACTCGACAGCGATTCCATGTACCGGCGTTGGCCTTCGGCGTAGATCGTGTCCATCGCCAACGACGACTTGCCGGACCCGCTCGGGCCACAAAACACGGTCATTTGGCCGCGGGGGATGCGGGCGTTGATGTTCTTGAGGTTATGCTGACTCGCGCCCTGAACTTCGAGATGGGTGATGTACTCCGTCGCGGCTTTTTTCTTGACGGGTCGATTGCGCTGTTTGATCGTCAGTTTCTTCGGGTTCAAGATCGGGATCAGTGCCACGCCGGTGTGGGAGGCTTTGCACTTCGCCACGGTTTCCGGCGTCCCAGTGACGACGACTTCCCCGCCACCGCTACCGCCCTCCGGCCCCATGTCGATAATCCAATCGGCGGTCTTGATGACATCGAGATTGTGTTCGATCACCAACACCGTGTTGCCTTGTTCGACGAAACCGTGCAACACTTCGAGCAGTTTGCGAATGTCCTCAAAGTGCAGGCCGGTTGTCGGTTCATCCAGGATGTACAGCGTCTTCCCGGTCCCGCGTCGGCACAATTCTTTGGCGAGTTTCACCCGTTGCGCTTCGCCACCGGAAAGGGTCGGGGAGGGCTGGCCGAGTTTCAGATAATCGAGGCCGACGTTGTGGAGCGTTTGCAACATCGGGCGGATTTTCGGATGGTGTTCAAAGAGTTCGACCGCTTGGCCGATTTCTAAGTCGAGTACCTCCGTAATGGTCTTGCCGCGATAATGAACTTGCAAGGTTTCTCGATTAAAGCGGCGGCCTTCGCAGACATTACACGTCACCCACACGTCCGCGAGGAAGTCCATTTCGAGGCGGTTGGAACCGTTACCCATGCAGGCTTCGCAGCGCCCACCTTTGACGTTAAAACTGAACCGCCCCGGTTGGTAACCGCGCACCTTTGCCTCAGTCATGTCCGCGAACAGCGAGCGGATTTCGTCCCAAACTTTGATGTAAGTGGCCGGGTTCGACCGCGGCGTTCGACCGATCGCGGTCTGGTCGATGTCGATCACCTTGTCGATGTTCTGCGTGCCGTCGATTTTTTCGTGCGAACCGACTTCGTGAAGTTGCTCGTCCACTTCTTCCTCGTCGGCGACCCGCTTGGCGGTCACGTGGACGGCCAGCGCTTCCTTGAGGATGTCGTTGATGAGGGAACTTTTCCCCGAACCACTCACACCCGTCACGCACACGAAGACCCCGAGCGGAATCTCGACGGTCACGTCCTTCAGGTTGTTGTGCTTCGCCCCGATGATGCGCAACTGCTTGCCGTTGCCGACACGACGCTGCTTGGGAACGGGGATCGACAGTTCGCCGGTCAAGTATTTTCCGGTGATACTGGCCGGGTTGGCAAAGACTTCCGCCGGGGTGCCCGATGCCACCACCTCGCCGCCCCGGATGCCGGGTCCGGGGCCGAAGTCCACGAGGAAATCGGCGGCGCGCATCGTGTCTTCGTCGTGTTCGACCACGAGGACCGTGTTGCCGACATCCCGTAGCCGTTCGAGGCTTCGTAAGAGGCGTTCGTTGTCACGCGGATGCAAGCCGATGCTGGGTTCATCCAAGATGTACAGCACGCCCACTAGCCCGCTGCCGATTTGCCCGGCGAGTCGAATGCGTTGAGCTTCGCCGCCGGACAGCGTCGGGGCGGAACGATCCAAGCTGAGGTAGTGCAGGCCGACGTTCAGCAAGAAACCCAGACGCGCGTGGATTTCTTTCAACAATTCGCCCGCGATTTGCCGTTGAACCGGGGTCAGTCCCGTTTCAAGTTGGTCGAACCACGGCACCACAACACCAATCGGCATTTGGCCGAGTTCGATCAAGGTTTTGCCGCCGACACGCACCGCACGGGCTTGGGGATTGAGCCGTTCGCCACCACACGCCGGACAACGCACCACGCGCATGAATTTCTCAAGCTGCATTCGACGTGGCCCGGCTGCGGTCTTCTTGAACTGCGACATCAGTTGCGGAATGATGCCTTCCCACTTGCCGCTATGCTTCCAGACTTTGCCACCACGCTGCTTCCACTCCCAGATGATGTGCGCGTCACCGCTACCTTGCAGTAATTGGTGTTGATGATCTTTGGGGAGCTTGTTCCACGGTGTTTTCAGGTCAATGCTGAGCGATTTACCAATGCCCTCGAAGACATGCTTCCGCCAACGCCCCATGCCCTTCATAGCGCCGATGAGGGGTATCGCGCCGTCGTAAAAACTCAGATTCTCATCGGGGATCAGAACTGATGTGTCGAATGTGTACTTCGTACCCAAGCCATCGCAGTCGAGGCACATTCCGTGCGGGCTGTTGAACGAGAACAGTTGCGGGGAAGGGGGTTCGTAGCTGATGTTGCAATGGGTGCAAGCGTAGTGGGCCGAGAGCAAGAGATCGTCAGAATCCGGCGTTGAAAAATCATCATCGTGCCTCTTCAGATCCGGTGCAGATTGGGTATCCGCTTCGATCGTGACGATGAGGTTGCCTTCGCCAAGTGCCAGGGCTTGTTCAACGGCCTCGGCGATGCGGACGCGGAAGCTGTTGCCGGACTTAGGTTTCGCACTTTCGATCTTGAGTCGGTCGATCACCACTTCGATGGAGTGCTTGATCTTCTTGTCGAGTTTCAGGTCATCCGTCATCTTGACGATTTCGCCATCGACCCGAGCGCGGACGTAGCCTCGCTTCACCATGTCCGCGAAGAAATCTTTGAACTCACCCTTTTGGCCACGGATCACCGGCGCGAGCAGCATGAACCGTGTGCCGTCCGGCAGGGAAAGAATCCGCGCCAGAATCTGTTCGCGGGTTTGGGCGGTGATGGGGCGTTGGCATTTCGGGCAATGGCCTTGGCCCACCCGCGCGTACAACACGCGCAGAAAGTCGGAGACTTCCGTGATCGTTCCGACCGTGGAGCGGGGGTTGCGGCCGGCGGTTTTTTGTTGAATGCTGATCGCCGGTGACAGCCCACTAATAAATTCGACATCCGGTTTGGGAAGCTGGCCCAAGAATTGACGCGCGTAATTCGACAGACTTTCGACGTACCGCCGCTGGCCTTCGGCGTACAGCGTGTCGAACGCGAGCGATGATTTCCCCGACCCACTCACCCCAGTAAAGACGATCAATTTGTTCTTCGGGATTTCGAGGTTGATGTTGCGCAGGTTGTGTTCCCGAGCACCCCGAACGACGATATTTTGGCTATCCATAGTTTCGTGAGACCGCGTCTGGCTTTGGACATTCGTACCGGAAGGGTACAGGTGATTAGTATACCGGCAAGGGTTCCCGGTTCTACCATCCGGTCGAAGTTCCGCTTCCGGAGTTGAGCCGTCACACTCGGTCCGGTGGGTTCACGTAATTGCTCATTCGTCGTAAACTGTTTCGAGTGCTATAGTTGACAGTGCATAATGCTGATGGCTATCTTCGGGAGAATCTCGTGCCACACGGGAACTCTGAACTCTCTTTTTGCGTCGTATTGATAGGTTGATGTGAATCAAGACGACAGACGCCTGATTTTGGAGTGTCTTAACGGCCAAACCGAAGCCTTCGGGGAACTAGTTCGTCGCTACCAAGATCGCCTATTTCATGCGGTTTTGCGGATCGTCGATAACCCAGATGACGCCTTGGATGCCGTTCAGGATGCCTTCATCAACGCTTATGTTTCCCTAGCGTCGTTCAAAGGTGACGCGGAATTTTATACTTGGTTGTACCGGATTGCCTTCAACACCGCCGTGAGCCTGAAACGTCGCCGTCGAATGCTGGTCAGTTTGGATAGCGGGCGGGACGGCGAAACGGGTATTGACCCGGCTGACCCTTCGGAAGAAACTCGCCCAGGAATGGCCCTTGAACGCACGGAAGACGAAATTGTCCTCCAGGCAGCACTGAATCGGCTTTCACTTGAACATCGCACTGTTCTGGTGATGAAAGACATTGACGGCTTGAAGTACGAAGAAATCGCGGAAGTGGTCGGTGTGCCAATCGGAACGATCCGAAGTCGAATTCACCGGGCGCGGTTGGAATTGAAAGTTTTACTGGAACCAGAAATGGGTTCCGAGTAACGAAGTTCGTTATATATTATGATTAGATGGACAGGGGAGGGGCTACGGCCAATGATTATGCTGACGGATAGCGACCGGGAACTGATCTGTGCTGCTGTTGATGGCCAACTCTCAATTGAACAAGAGTCGGGTTTCCGGGCACTCGTTGCGGAATCGGCGGATGCGTTGCAATTGTTTCAATCGTTACAGTCCCATTCCCGTCGGCTTCAAGCAATTCCGCAGCGTCCAGCGCCTTCGACCTTGGCTCCCACTGTGATGACCTGCGTCCGACAATTACCCAAAGCCAAACCGTCCGCTGCCTATCGTGATGAACAGAGCAAGCGGTCTGTTGGATGGATGCATTATGTGGTTGCCGCGTCACTTCTGTTGGCAGTGACAACGGCATCGTTCTGGTTTGCGGCTCGCCGTCCCCACGATCAAAATGCAGTCACGCAACGAAAACAATTGACTCGACCAACTGACTTGCCCCATGACCAATCAGTGGCATCATCCGGCTTGCCGCGAGAATCGGGGAACGATCTGTTACCCCATCCACGGGTCAAAGATCCTAACTCGCTTCAAACTGCTGTCGCGATACCAACCCCGGACACGAATGAATTAGCCCCAGAACCCCGTCCTTACACGGCCGGTGATGTCATTGGTTCGGCGACTTTTCACGATCAATCACCCTTAACTGCTGTTCACACGCGGATGCCTTTCCTGGGGAATGTGGCTGACTTTGACACGATCGAATTCAGTGCTCGGCTACGAGATGAACTTGGCCGTGATCCGGCATTCCGCTTGGACTTGTTCACCCGCGATCCGTTACGCGCCAGTGAAGTTTTCCAAACCGTCATCAAGAAAGCTCAGATCAACTTGACAATCGACTTGTTGGCCCAGGAACGAATGAAGAAAAAACTTCCGTCGGCCTGGGTGATTTATGTTGAAACGCTCAATGCGGAGGAAATCACTAAGTTGTTCGGACTGCTTGCCGTCCAGACACGGGCCGATGAGAAGAATCCAGCATTCACATCGGGGCATTTATATCCGGCGTTTCAATCGGACCCAAAAGACCTACTCTACCCAACATCGCAAGCGGACACGAAAGATCTACGGGATCTTTTGGGTGTTGATCTTGGCCCAGGCAAACGACCGAAGGCAGTGGCAACAAAACCATTGGCCGCAACCACGGTCGATCAAGTCGCATCCGCATTGCAAAAGAATAACAAACCCGCCCTGATGCTGACCTACCTCCCCGTGGCAGGACGCAATAGTCCCACTCTTTCTGCCGAAATCCAAAGCTTCCTCGCCAAACGCGACGATCGCAAGCCGGGCACGATTCCACTGATGATCGTGATCCGACCGCTGAACTAATTATCACGCACAACGTGGCAGAAAAGCGTAACGCCCGGTCCAGTGGACCGGGCGTTACGCTTTTTGATCTCGTAACTGAGCTGTAACAACCTGCCCTGAATGCAATCACATCGACCACTCCCGTCGTTGTATAGTCAGTGCTGTTCGATGTGTGAGGTGTTCAAGAGGGGTGTGAGATGCGAACCCGATTCTGGATGGGTCTATTGATTCTCGTCGTCGCCCACCCGGTCTTCGCGGCCGGGTTGTTGGTGCCAGATGATGTCAAGTTACCACCCCTGGCAATGGTCAATCACAAGGTGACCGTTGGCATCGAAGACCAAATCGCCATCACGACCGTGGAGCAAACCTTTCGCAACCACACAGACCGGAATCTTGAAGCCACTTACCTGTTTCCGGTGCCCAAGGGCGCGAGCGTGAACAAGTTCACGATGTGGGTGAACGGCAAGGAAACCTCGGGCGAGTTGCTGGACGCCAAGAAGGCGAACAGTGTTTACACCGAAATCGTCCGGCGGACGCAAGACCCTGGTTTACTCGAATACCTCGGCAACAACTTGATGCGATTGCGGGTGTTTCCGATCCCACCGAAGGGCGACCAAAAAGTCAGAATCAGCTTCACAAGCGTCTCGCAGATGGAGCAGGGGGTTGTCGAGTACATTTACCCGTTGAAGACGGACGGGAAGGGGACACGCACGCTCGAAGAGTTTTCCGTGAAACTCACTATCAAGTCGCAGCACCCGATTCAAACGGTCTACAGCCCGACCCATGCCATCGACTTGAAACGGAAAAACGATCACGAAGTGACAGTCGAGTTCGAGAAAAACCAAGCCATTCTCGACAAGGATTTCCAACTCTTCTACGGCCTCGGCAAGCAAGACATCGGCCTCACACCGCTGGTTTATCGCCCGGTGACGAGTGAAGACGGCTACTTCATGCTGCTGATCTCGCCGGCCCAGAGCGACGACGGCACCGCGATGCCCAAGGATCTGACCCTGGTCGTGGACGTCTCCGGCTCGATGTCGGGTGACAAGATCGAGCAGGCCAGG
>JANLRE010000880.1:0-3662 GCA_031368205.1 Fimbriiglobus sp.
GCCAACTGCGCGAAGTGCCATCAGTTTGAAGGTAAGGGGCAAAATGTCGGCCCGGCACTTGATGGGGCTGGGCGCGACATCGAATACATCCTCGCCAACGTGATCGACCCGAACCGTGTGATCGGCGCACCCTACTTCTTGCGGACCTTGACCACCAACGACGGCCGCGTCGAGCAGGGGTTGTTGCACGAAGAGGACGATAAAACCATCACGCTGAAAGTCGAAAACGGCGTGCTGAAGAAGTTCGCCAAGGCCGCCCTTGATGGGCCGGTGAAAGTCCAAGAAAAGTCGATGATGCCCGAAGGCTTGACCTATGGGATGAAGCCAGACGACTTCCGCGACCTCGTGCGCTACGTCATGGCGAACCCGTACATCACCGACGTGAATGTGAACGGCAAACGCATCACCGCACCCCCCACCGGGCGCATCGAATTGCCCGACAGCAAAGCCACCATCGAAGCCGAAGTGACGGTGGCAAGCGATGTCAAAACGCAACTACTTCTCGGCCTCAGTGGTGACTACACGGTGAAGCTCAACGGCGCCGCGATCGCCACCGGCAAGAGTACCCAACCCGAACCGGACCGCACTGTCATCCCGCTGTCACTGCCGAAGGGCAGGCATCAAATCACGATCACCGCGACCGGCAAGGCGGTGTACGCCCGGCTGCTGGACTTGGATCGAAAGTTAAGCTACCCGGATGTCGGGATAAAGAAGTGAGGATTCGAGCCGGATCGGCGGGGTGATTTCGATGGGAAATCACCCCGCCGATCCGGGAAACTGAGTACGCCACCTACTTCTTGTTGTTGAACGCCGGGGATTGCTTCCGCCCGGCGGATTCCATGTAGGCGATCAGGTCGAGGATGTCGTCGCTGGATAGCACGTCCACCAAGTGGGCGGGCATCGGCGATAGCTTCGCGGCCTTGCGGGTGTCGATGTCGCTCTTTTTGATTTCGACCCGCTTCGGGTCCAACGAATCGGGTTGAACCGAAATCGTGGTGCGGTTTTCATCGACGACCCGACCAATTACCACCTTGCCGTCGAGGGTGTTGAACTCTTCGTTCTGGTACTGTTCGGAGATCACCTTCGACGGTTCGATGATTGATTCCAACAGCGCCCGTCGGTCGAAGCGGCTAGCAACGGCTGTTAGCTCGGGGCCAACGGCACCACCGTAGTCGCTGAACCGATGGCACTTCGCGCACTGGGCGTCGGCGTAGGCTTGCTTGCCCTTCTCGAAGTCGCGGCCCTTGCTCGCCTTGTCCAGGATTGGCATGATGTCGTCCATCTTCCAGTCCTTCACGAAGGCTCGCGGCTTGACTTCGACCGTGACCGTGGCCGCTTTGTCGATCGCCGCGATCATCGGTTCGAGTTCCTTGCGTTCGGTCGGGGACAAGTTGGTAACGTACTCCTTCAGGAAGTTCTTCAGGAAGTTCGCGTAGCTGTTGCCGTCCGCATACGGGCGCCCGGCTTCGTCGAACCACTTCGTCAGTTGGGCCGGGTGCGCCATCTTGCCTTTGTCCTTGGTCCAGTATCCCAGGTACTCTTTGCGTTGGTCCAGCGTCCAAAACCCGATTGGCAGCGTTCGCAGGTGGAACAAGTAATGGAAGCGGTCTTCCTGCGTCTTCGCGTTCGCCATCAGCTTCAGGCACTTCGCCAGCACTTTCGGCGATTGGAGGAAGATCAAAACCTGTGCCGCTTCGCGGTTGAAGTCTTCGTTCGTTGCCGGGAATATCGCGTCGATTTCCGTCGTGAGCTTCCGCGCATAGTCAGCAGGCGGCGAACCGTGCCGTGTCGATGCCACCTGGATCACGCGGAGTTTGTCGAGCTTCTGCGCGTCGCTTAACTTGGAGAGGGGAAGTTGTTCGAGCGCCGCAAGTAACTCGGCCAAGTCCTTGTAGTCCCCAGCGCGAGCCAACGCCAACAAAGCGGTCAACGCAGCGGTGGGTTGCTTCTCCGCGATGGCTTTGGCTTTCCACTCCGCAACCGGTTGAAACTCGATGGCGACCCGTGCGGCAAACCGCAGGAAGCGATCATCGCTACTCAACTGCGGCCACGCGGTCGTAACGGCCTTGGCGTCCGTGTGCCCGTGGAACGCTTCCAAGGTGTGGCGCAACGCACGTTCTTTTTCTCCGACTTTATCGTGCAGGTCTGCCTTCGCGGTCGGTTCCGTGCCGGTGTACGTGACCCGATACAACGCCGACTGGTTGTTCCGGCCCCCGATGACGAAGTACATTGCCCCGTCGTCGCCGATCACCACGTCCGAGATGTTCAACGGCTTCTTCGGGGAGACGCCGTCAATCCCCTTCGGTGCCACGAGGTTCTCGAACGTCGCGTTGTAACTCGAACCGTTCGGGGTCATGTGAACCGCGATGAGGCGGCCATAAGACCAGTCGCTGACGAAAATCGCCTTCTGGTACTTCGCGGGGAACTTAGCCCCGACGCCGTTGCAAACGCCGGTTGGCGAACCGACGCCGACGTTCACGACCGGCGGCAGGTTGTCCGGGTAGTAGTCCGGCCACACGCCGGTGCCGGACCGCCAGCCGTGTTCGGACCCGATCGTGCAGTGGTTCACCCGCGTCGGGCGGTACCACGGCATCCCCCAATCCCATTCCATGTCGCTATCGAAAGTGAACAGTTCGCCATCCGCGTTGAACGTGAAGTCGTAAGCGTTGCGGAAGCCGCCGAGAACCAATTCCCAGTCTTTGCCGTCCGCATCGGTGCGGGCCACGTAGCCACCTGGGGCGAGTATCCCCGCCGCGTGGCCGTTGCCGTCCCATTGCCGTGGCAGCAGCAAGTCTTCGCGGTAATCCTTGAACGGCGACTTCGGTGAAAGGCCGTCGGGAAGTTTGGTGTGGTTGCCGATCATCACATAGATTTTGCCATCTTGACCGAGCGCAATCGCATGGGCGCCGTGCTCGCCGTTGGCCTTGAAATCCTTCAGTAATTTCACGTCGTCGTACTGCCCCGTTCCCTTCGTATCGCGGCAGCGGTACAGGCCATAGCCGCCACCCGGCCCGGCGCCCATGACGTAGAGGCTGTCATGAGCGTACAGAATCCCCATCAGTTCGCTGATCGGCAGATCCAGCTTTTCCATGATCTCCACTTGGCCGTCTTTCAACGTCGCACGCACAACGGGTTGGTTGCGTTGGCCGCTGATAATCAACCGCCCTTTGTTGTCCTTGCCCATGTTGATCCACGAGCCTTCCGTCACCGGGTCGGCCGTGTAAATCAGATCAACCTTAAACCCCGGTGCGGTAATGAGGTCGCTTGGTGACGTGGCCTCGCGTTTCTGCGGCGGCTTTTTATCTTGTTGCTTCTTAGGTTGGGCTTTTTTCTGAGGTTCTTGGGCCTCGCCAAAAGCCGCAAGCCCGATGACGGCGAGTAATAGCAAAACAAATCGAGACACGGGAGAGCCTTTCAAAGTCGTGAAGGAGCGGCGGGAGTTCGGGAATGGTCGCGGTCGGTGTGTTCACCAATACTGAGTGTAGTTTGTGCTGGAAGTGGAGGTTCGTCAAGCAGTTTTCACGCGGCGCGATTTTACTGGGTCTAGCAAATCTTTCTGGCTCTCAGCTTACACCGGGTTTTCGGCCCTGAAAGGGACGTTCTGTCAGCCCAGGGCCATGCCCTGGGACCGGGTAACGATCACGTTTTCGGACCTACTTGGA
>JANLRE010000881.1:0-3631 GCA_031368205.1 Fimbriiglobus sp.
GATTCTCCATCTCCAAGTGAGGTCACAATATAAATTTTGGCCAGGTCCGCAACCCGAAGGTAGGAAAATCTCGGTCGATCCGGTGCTTCCCAAACTCCGTCGGTTGACCACGACCATCTTACGCGGTGTCGTTCTGTCCGTGTCACCGTTTTTTTCTCAAATTCAGCCACATAATAGCTGACTTTCCCAATTCCGGGAACATCCAAACTTTCTCGTACTGGCGCCTTCAGTGTTTTGTACCCACTCCCAGGATAGCAAACGTCCGGGGTGTGGGTGGCGACGGAACCCGGAGTTCCAGTTATGACGGAGATCACAGCAGTAAAGTTCCGACTTGGCGAAAAATATCTTCGGCTGGTCGCAATGCTTTTTTCTTTCAAAGGCATGTCATTGGGCACTTCTTCCGCTTGGTAGTCCCCTAACTGCACGACGTGGCTGTGTAACTGGTCCATTTGCTTCGTCGTCGAAGACAAAAGCGACCACCGGTGTGTGGTCGCACCGTGGACCAGCGCCCCGGTACCGACGAGCAGCAGAGCTATTACCGATGTTATATTTTTCATGGTGCCACGTGGTGATAGTTCTGTAGATATTGTGTGAAGGAATCGCAATGCTTTCTAACATAATGCTTCATTGGAACTCGCACCCAGGTACACGATGCCGGTATGGGGGACTTCCATTGTCGTGACCCGTTCGATGGCGCGCTTCAAAAGCGGCATTCGGGTTTCGCGGTACAGCGTGCAAAGTAACACGGCGTCGGAGCGGCGGACGATTTCGATCGAATCGGCGACGGTCAACAACGAATGGCCGTGCAGGATTAAGCAATCAAAGTTCTCACGCAACTTCGACAACAGCATTTCGAGCTTGCCGCCGATGGTCGCTTGACGGGCTTCGTCCGACCAGTTTCCCGCCGGCAGGAACGACAGCCCGTTGGGCAGCACAATTTGCGACCCTCGCGGGTCCACTTCGCCGCGCAGGATCTCGCACACGCCCGAAATGTTTGGCACACCCGCAAACGGGTGCAGCGACGGGTTGCGGAGGTCGAAGTCGATCAGCAGCGTCTTAAATCCCGCCAGCGACAAGCTGACAGCAAGTCCGAACGCGGTGAACGCTTTGCCTTCATCGGCCAGCGGGCTGGTTACGGCAATCGTGCTGACGCCGCGACTGAGCCAAGTTTGGGCGACGTGTGACCGCAGCTTCTCAATCGCTTCGTTGACATCCGCCCGTTTGAGGGGATCGCGGATCGTCGCGGCGTCCGGCTGCCACGGGACGATGCCGACAACCGGCGTGGTCCCGATCGACTTCAACTCCGTCAGCGACGACACTTTTCGGGCGCGGGTTTCGTAGGCGACCACACCCAACCCGATCAGGGCGAAGCCGAGGAGGGCTGCCGCGATCGTACCCATCAGTTGCTTCTTGGCGTCCTTCTGGGAGGGCGAGGACGCATCTTGCAGTTTGCGAACCCGTGGCGGCGCTTGCAGTTCAAAATCGAGGCCGATGAGTTGCGTGGTGATCCGCCGGTACATGTCGTCGTGCATCAGCAAGTCGGTTTTTTCGGGGTCCACGAGCGGGAGTTTTTCTTCCAACGATTTCGCGTCGGGTGGCATTTGCGAAAGCTCTTTGCGGGCTTCGTCGAACATCGTCTTGGCCACCCGTTGGCCTTCGTAGAGTCGGCGTAACTCCCGTTCGGTGGCGTCAAGTACGGTGGCAATCCGGTTGCTTTGATCCCGGCTTCGTCCCGCCTCAAGTTGGGACGCTTTTTCGGTCTTCAGCTTCACCACTTCGGCGTCCAATCGGTCCGCTTCCAGTCCCTTCCGCTGAACATCTTCTGAAGACGGGTTACGCACGGCACCGCGCATGTACTCGTAATTCCCCCGTTTTCTGACGGCTTCCGCTTGCTTGGCGATCACGTCCCCGTCTCGTTCGGCGGCAGCAAGGGCTTCCACCGAGGGGGCAACGGGTTTCGCGTCGGCGAGTTGTTTCTTGAGGGTTTCGATGTCGGCCAACTTCTCCTGAATCACGACCGGAAACTTCACCAAGTCCAATTCGTATTGGGACATCCGTGACACGAGCGTCGAAAACCGGGCTTTCTTGACCGCGTCGGAGTCGGCAATGGCGATCACGGCGGCGCCCACGGCGGCGGGGGGTATCGGTAAGATTCCGCCCACTTGCTTGACGGCTTCCACGGTCGGCGGCGGCAGGTTCGCCGGGTCGATTGCAGCGGCGTTGACGACACCCCCGGTCAAAGGCGTCGGTGTCTTGGTTGCAAAGCCGGGTTTGTTGCGATCGGGTAATGCACCCTTGGTTCTCAGCAAGCCTTCAATCTTGGCTTTGGCATCCATGACTTTCAGCCGGAACGTCGATTTCTGCTGAATTTCATTCTCGACTACCTCGCGTAAGTAAGCGTCTTTGACCGCGTCTACGATCTTGCGGATGTCGTCCGGGTTATCCCCTTCAAGGCTGATTCGGATCAGTTCGGAGCCACCATCGGAGGAGGTCACGACGAGTTTTTCGTCGAGGAACTTGATCGGGTCTTTCTGGTCCTTCAGCGTTTGCAACTCGCCGATTTTGAACTTCATGTCGTTCAGTGCGGCGTTCAGCACGAACTCGGACTTGATGAGCTGGGCCGTGGTTTTGAGGTACGTCACGAACTCGGTTTTGCCCCGGTTCGGGTCGTTGCCCGGCGCAATCGAAGACGGCGTGGAGGCGACTTGGAGTAGTGCATACGACTCGAATTTATTCGGCAACAAGTTCCACACCGTGTACGCCAGACCCGCCCCGAGCAACGTGCCACAGAACAGGATCATCATCCAGTGCAACCGCAGGTACGTGAGCACCATCATGCCGCCCGCGCCGGCGTCCGATTTCGGGCGTTCGGCAACCCGAAGGGGCATCGGCCGGGGGACGGGTTTCGACGCGGTCGTCGGCTGGAGGGCGAAGGTAGGACCGTTCATGGTCAACATCCGTGCGGGGAAAATACGGGCCAGCAAACTCGACTTAGGCGAACTTCATTCCCGCAAACGCGGGGGCACTCGGTTCCGTCGTCGGGCGGAGTACGAGGCGGCTGAGAATCCAAAGTTGCAGGGCTAACAACCCGAGACCCGCCGGCATCATCAACCAGCCGTGCAGGTCGTGCAAAAAGTGCAGGGTGTCTTTGTTCGTCGTCAACGTGTGCGCAATACCGGTGGCCGTAATTCGCAGCACGTTCGTCATCACCGCGATGGGGACGATGCCCAGCAGAATGAGCAGCTTTTCAAACCGGGTGCGATCGAGTGTGAGGACCGCACCGACGGCGAACGCGGCGAACGTCATTAGCATTTTCAGGCCGCTACACGCATCCACGACCCCGAGCCGGACTTCGTCGATCAAGATCAAATTGCCTTCGGCAATCGCGGGCAAGCCGATGGTTTGCAGCAGATACGTGCTGGCTTGCGTTGCCACGATTTTCAGCGGGCCGCCGACGTTGCGTTCGAGTTCATACGGCAGCGGCACCATGAAGATCAGGAACCCAACAGCCGGGGCCGCCGACCGCGCCAACCGCCAGCCGCCTGAGATCACGGTGAGGGCCAGCACCGACAGCAGCAGTGCCATCGCATCCAATTGATGGAACATCAACCCGCCCGCCAACCACCGCATC
>JANLRE010000898.1:0-1854 GCA_031368205.1 Fimbriiglobus sp.
GCGTGGACGGCGTTCGCGTTCGGGTGCGGCATCATGTCCCTGATGGGCGTGGTGTTCTTCGTGTTCGCCCGCCCGATGTTTGAACTGTTCAACCCCGACCCGGACCAAGTCGCCGTGATCGACACCGGCGTCCCGGTCCTCCGGCTCATCGCGTTCGCCATGCCCGGCCTCGCCGGGTCAATCATCCTGACACAAGCCTTACGCGGCGCCGGTGACACCCGCGTCCCCGTGCTGTTCACCTGGGTCGGGTTCGTCGGCGTCCGCCTCCCGCTCGCCTACGTGCTCACCGTCGTGCTCGACCACGGCCTCCTCGGCGCGTGGCTCGCCATGTTCGTCGATATCTACGTCCGCGGCGCCTTCTTCCTGTGGCGCTTCGCCGGCGGTAAATGGAAGACGGCACGGGTGTAAACCTGGGGCCAATACTTTTCGGACATTTGCGTTGACTCCGTTACGGTGAACGGTCACGATGACACAACGACAACTGGAACACCGTTTCTGCTCAGCGAGTGCTCAGACACGATAGACAGAACAACAAGTCGAATTTGACAGAATTGATTCTGTCTAATAACAAGTTCGGCCACTGATAGCCTTAGAATCAGGAAATCCAGGATGCCCGAGAAACAACCCGTATCTGCGTCAGCGGAAGATAGCTATTTCAGCGTCATCATCCTTACGAGAGAAAGACCTTTCCAAGATCAACGAAATACTGCGAGGCTTCCTCGGCTCCGGTGCTTCCCTTAGTTTCTACTTCGACTGCTCGGACAAGATTACGCGTGAATACGACTCTGTCACTGATGTGAAAAAGTACGAGAACCAGAATGATCGGAGGATCACATCGTTGTGGATTTCTGCTCGTTCGGAGGACTTGGAGCGGCGGGTAAGCATTCGGCTCGGCGGTCGCCGCTTGAGCAACGTCACGATCTCCCTAAAAGGACCGGGAATGACTGTGGCAAGCTGCATGAAGAAGATCGAAGAGTGGCTCGAAGAAATACGCCCTTGGTACGCGAGGTTTGCTTCTCCGACTGTGTATTTTTTTGGTCCTGCTCTCGTGATGCTATTATTTTGCTTCGGGATCATTGCCTGGAAAGCTGTCACCGGAAAGATGGATAACAAACCGCTTGAGTTCACTCCCCAGTTCTTGCTAACTATCATTGCGTCAGGACTTTTTGGCGTAGTGAGTACCGTGATGTTGAACGCTTTCCAGAACTGGCTTTTTCCAGTGGCGGTGTTCGCCATTGGCCAAGGCGACGAACGCGAGAAGCGTTTGGCCAGTTGGCGATCCGTTGTCCTCGGCCTTATCGGCCTTGGTCTCATTGTCGGCATCGCGAGCAGCCTTGTTGCGTCGTTCATGTTTCAGGCTCTTAATTGATCGACTGTGTCCGGGCGGAGACCGGCCGAACCAAGCGCTGCAGCATACGGCGGGGCAGAAATCGCTTCTGGGACTTCGTAGCTCCCCGAGCGGCCGGGGCTGCTGAGCGTGGTCGTTCGGCGGCAGGAGGCGATGGATCGCATGCTATGGTACGTGCCATTTCTGTTGATGACGGTTGTGGCACTTCCACTGCTCGCGATCCTCAGCTCCCGCGCCAGCCGTTCCGCACAAGCGGAGTTGCCGAGTCGACGCGCCCTCTACATCCAGCTTCTGGTTATTCAGTTGATTGTGGGCGGACTCGCCGCACCAAGGCCAGCCCCAGACGCCGAATAACAAGTTAGCCCCTGCAATCATTCGGCAAAGGGTTTGTGACAATGAAAGATCAAATCGCTTGCAAGCCTGCGTTGGCCACACTAGCGGTCATTTCGTGGGCTGGCGTCCTCCTCCAATTCTGGCTATCTATCAACTTGGCTCTGGTCAACGGA
>JANLRE010000213.1:0-2254 GCA_031368205.1 Fimbriiglobus sp.
AGTGTTCCGAGTTGATGATGTTGCGTCGCAGACCAATATCGGCACTGGCGATGCGAGCGGTGACGGCTGTGGCAATCGACCCGGCAAACGGCGTGATGCCGTTAGTGCCGTCCGCGTTCGAGACCAGCACACTCGTCGGGGCGCCGGTGACGGCATCGGTGTACGGTCGGCGAAACGTCACGCCACCCGGACCGCTGCCGACCGCTTGAAACGCGGACCGATGCTCGCTGATTAACAGCCCCATCCCGATACCGGACGTGTGTTCTTTATCGAGCCACATGCCACCATCCACTTGGAACGCTTTGTACATTCCCAGTTCGCTTTGCCCGTCCAACAGGGTTTGCCCGGCCACGCCCGTGGCCAACGGGAACGGCGACCGCGACGGTTGAAACCACAGCAACAGTTGCGTGAAGCTGATCCAAACCGGGTCTTTCGGCCCCTTCGGTTCCAAGCCACCGCAACCGGGATCGGTGCAGTTCTTAGCACCACATGTGCTACACGACGGCATCACTTCGCCCATTATCATCGGCGGCGCGAGTGGCATGATTGGCGGAAGGTCCGGCGAGACTTCCTTCGGCGGCTTGATTTCTTCGGCGGTGCCTTCACCCAATTTCGGCGGCATCGGTAGCGGCGGTAACAGCGACGAGTTCCCCGACTTCGGCATCGGGACTGCCGGCGTTTGAGCCGTGAGTGATTGCACCGATGCGATCAACAATACCGCGACGCCCAACTGAAATTTAGTCATCATGACCAACGCTCCCGACACATGGTACGACGATCAGTTGGCACAAGTTGCGGAGTCCAAGTTGCCAGACATAAACGTTAGTTCTGTGATCGACCGTTCGGGTTAAGAAGCTTGAAGCGGAAGTGATTATTTTTTGGCATGTGGCGAAGAAGTGGATTGCGCGGGATAAATTGTTTTTACCGTGTCAGTACGCCGCTACTGTTCGTTTTTATGGTGACAGACGAAACGCTTTGCTGGAAGAAACGACTCCCACCCCACCCTTAGCTGGAAATTTTCCGACAAACCATTGGCCCAACGCTCTGACAACCGGGTTGCAAAATTCAGCCGGTTGAATGTGAATCACCATCCCCGCTCGGGCGTTGCTTTGTCGCCAACGACGTGTCCCGACTCGGCTTCCGCTGAACTTGACGCGGATGGGGTTGAGCGCAGCGACACCCCAGGATTACGCACCCCATTTCCATGACCCCGGTCGGGGTCGCAGTGTTCACTACCGATCCGCCTATTTCTCGATCTTGGTCACTTCGGTCACCGGCGTTGGTGTGAAGAAGGCGTGAACTAATAACATCCCGGCGCCGCACACGAGGCAGCAATCGGCGACGTTGAACACCGGCCATTCGATCTTGTAGAAGTAGAGAAAGTCGCGGACGCCGTTGAAGACGAGGCGGTCGTAAAGATTGCCAATGGTGCCGCCCAGAATCAGCCCCAACGCCGCGCACAGCCAACCGTCCACGGCAGTCGCGCGGCGAGTCGTCCACACAACAATCCCCACTGCCGCAAAGAAGCTGATCCCCGCGAAAACCTGATTCGCAAACCCCTTGTGTTCGCCACCCAGCCCGAACAACGCACCGTGGTTAACGCGCGGCATGATCGGGGCGCTGTACGTCTGCAACACACTCCACCAACAATCGCACGGCGACACCGACGGGTCAAACTCCGCCGTCAGCTTGAACCACCCCGGCACCACTTCCCGTTCCCCGCGCAACGTGCCATCGTAAAGCCAACGAAACACGCCGTACTTGCTGCCCAAATCGGCGGCCAACCCGACGACCGCCAAAGTCACCATCAGCCATCGGTAGGTACGCTGTGCCATATCATGAAGTCCCGTAAACTGCGTGCGGTGTTCAACCCCAAAAGTGAACGGTAGTCGCGTAAGCGAATTGCGTCAACCGCATTGGGGTGATGGTGAAGGCGTCTGGCAAATTTTTCTGGCCAGTTTTGTAGGTCGTGGTCGAGGCTTTGCGAGGCCCGACACGAAAGTTTCACCCCACATACCGCAGCATCTGCTGCCTACGACTCTCTTACACAAACTACTTATACTTGACTGCCGTGTAAGTTTGGGCATGACCACTTAAATACTATTTGTTGCGCAACTTGAACACGAGTTGCTGACATCAGATGATTCGCACACCGAGCAACTCGACCTCGATAACCAGAACCGCGTTGGCAGGAACACCGGGCACTACTTGATCTCGGAAACCCAAATGCGGGCTGACCCGCAGCCGTCGGCGG
>JANLRE010000928.1:0-1515 GCA_031368205.1 Fimbriiglobus sp.
TGAAAACCCGGTCCGCAAATTTCTCAACTCATGCCTGTAGCCAAAGGTGGGGTTTTGTGTTTTGATACACACCATGAAACGCTACGCTCCACTCCTGTTTTTGTTGCTGCTGACGACACCCGCGTTCGCACACCCGTTACCGAACTTGCGGTTCGACCGGACGGTTCACGTCCGCATCGGGGCCACTGGCGTCACGGTGAAGTATGCTCTCGAACTGAACGATTGGACGATGGCGATTGATGGCAACACGTTGCTGAAGCCCGCCGACTTGGAGGGCTTGAAAGGTCAGCAGTCCTACGCCAAAAAGTACGCTGAGAAGAAAGCCCCGATCCTGATTGATCGGTTCGTGAGTACATTCGACGGCAAAGAAGTGCGGTTCCGGACGGAGAAGATCGAACTCGAACCGGAGCGCGATCACGTCCGATTGCGCTACCAGTTCAAAGCAGATTGGCCGGCGGGTTCTGGTGAAAAACCGTCGTTCACATTTGAAGACCAAAACTTCGAGGACCGCTCCGGGCAAATCACGCTCACGATTGAAAAGGCGAACGATTCGGTCGAACTGCTTGATGTCGAAGAACCCGTTGACCTGCGCGGCAAGTCACCACTGGAGTATAAGCCGGGGGACGATAAACGCGCCCGCAATCTCGTTGCCACGGTGGTGTTTACCGAGAAACCTAAACCTGCTTCGGTGCAAACCGATGCCTCGCCAGTCGTCGTCGTCGAAATGGTCGGCTCTCCGCGAACATTGTGGCAAGACATCCGCGAACGGGGCGTGAAAGCGCTGTTTGAAAACGACCTCGGCTTCGGCGTGGTGCTGTTGCTCTGCATCGTGTTCGGCGCGGCCCATGCCTTCACTCCGGGACACGGCAAAACGATGGTGGCCGCGTACCTCGTGGGTGAACGCGGGACGATCTTGCACGCCGTCGTGCTCGGTTTGGTAACCACCTTCGCTCACACCGGCTCCGTGATTGCGTTCGCGCTCATCGTCCGCGCGTTTTACGGCAACGAACCGCCGCGTGAAGCCCAATCATGGTTGGCCCTGGCCGGTGGTCTGATTATCGCAATCGTCGGTTTCTGGTTGTTCGTTCAGCGATTGCTCGGGCGCGCGGATCATGTGCACGTCATCGGCGGGCATCACCACCATCACGGCGATAATCACACACATGAACACGGCGAACACACCCACGACCACGCACCGGAAGCAAACTCGAATTTCGGGTGGACGCGGGTGGTGT
Source organism: Fimbriiglobus sp. (assembly GCA_031368205.1). Taxonomy (GTDB): domain Bacteria; phylum Planctomycetota; class Planctomycetia; order Gemmatales; family Gemmataceae; genus Fimbriiglobus. The sequence goes on from JANLRE010000928.1 coordinate 1,236, forward strand.
TGCTCGGCCTCGGCGGGGGAATCATCCCCTGTTACGACGCGGTGTTGATCTTTTTTCTCGCCATGAACAACGGGCAATTCGGCTTTGCGATTCCGATGCTTCTGGCGTTTAGCACCGGACTGGCTCTCGTGCTTGTGACACTCGGCATCGGCGTGGTGTTGGCGAACCGGGCCGGCGGTCGTCGGTTTGCGGACCGGCGTTGGTTTCGATTGCTGCCGATTTTTAGCGCCCTCATGTTGACCGTTCTCGGCCTCTGGTTCGTCCGCGATGCGTGGAAGGA
>JANLRE010000931.1:0-1924 GCA_031368205.1 Fimbriiglobus sp.
TGCTGAAACAGTGGCGTTCGAGCGGGATTCTCACTCACGTGCTCATGCTGACCGCGCGCACGACGACCGAAGACAAGATCATCGGTCTCGATGCGGGTGCCGACGATTACCTCGCGAAGCCGTTTGAACTCGACGAGCTCCTCGCCCGCGTTCGTGCATTGGTTCGCCGTAGCCATCAGGTCAAAGATCCGTTCATCAAAGTCTTCGATCTGACGATCGACACCGCAGCGCGGCGGGCGGATCGCGCGGGGGTTTCGATTCACCTGACGCCGCGCGAATATGCACTACTCGAGTTCCTCGCGTTTCACCGTGGCAAGGTCGTCACGCGGACGATGATTTGGGAGCACCTCTACGACGAATACGACGAGAACACGTCGAACGTGGTCGATGTGTACATTCGCTATTTGCGGAACAAGATCGACAAAGGGTTCGATCCGCCGCTCATCATGACGCGCTGGGGCGAGGGCTACATATTGCGTGGGGAAGACGACCTTCCTCCCGCACCGAAACCGAACGCGAAAAAATAGTCGTTAGGTATGGCACATGGGTAGCGTAATTCCATCAGAATTTTTAACCGCGGAGTGCGCTGAGAGCGCGGAGTAAAAAATCATGATTTCCGTATCGTTCAAATAGAAGCAGAAAACTGTCACCTAGATTGAATCATCCCATGATTTTTCTTCTTTGCGTACTTTGCGGCCTTGTATGTTTCCAAAGTACCGTACAAGTGATTAACTGAAGCCACCTCGGGAGTGGATTGATCGTCCACTTTCGAGGAGTCGCCGACCGATCGATAGCGCCTGGGTCCAACCGAGACCGTCGCAGAGCAAGATCGTCGGCGACTGCGGGTCCGAAGTCCGAACAGTCGATTGAGCTGACCCGATTCGTTCGCGTGTCACGCTCGCATTTGCAAGACCGGAACACACACCCTGGGAGTCTCTCATGTCGGCACCTGTCCACGTCGGAATCGATGTCTCCAAGCTGAGACTCGATGTTTGTATTTTACCATCTCGCCAGCTCTTCAGCGTGGACAACACGGTGGAAGGACATCGTCAACTCGTCGAAAAACTCAAGCCCGTGAACCCCGCCCGCGTCGTCGTCGAAAGCACTGGCGGGTACGAGACGCCCGTGGCCCAAGCCCTGGTCGTCGCGGGTCTGCCGACCGCGCGGGTTCACCCCGGACGGGTGCGAAACTTCGCCCGCTCGCAGGGGCAACTCGCCAAGACCGACGCACTCGATGCCGAGATTCTCGCCAAGTATTCCGCTGCGTCCGACTCGTTGCCACTGCTCGACGTCACCTCGCCGAAAGCCCACGAATTGCGGGATTTAGTGAGCCGACGCCGTCAACTCGTCGACACCGATGTCGCCGAGAAAAACCGCATCGACAAGCCCCTCGCCTCAGCGACCCGAAAGAGCATCGAGCGGGTCCGCAAACTCCTGGGCCGCGAGATCGCCGTCATCGACAAAGCCATCGACACGCTCATCGACTCCGATGAGTCGTGGAAGCAGACCGACCAGTTGTTGCAATCGGTCTTGGGGGTCGGCCCGCAGACCAGTCACATCCTGATCGCCGAGTTGCCGGAGTTGGGTCAACTCAATCGTCAGAAGATGGCGGCGTTAGTCGGGGTCGCGCCGTACAACTGCGACAGCGGTCAGCATCAAGGCCAGCGTCACATCCGTGGCGGTCGAGCGAGTGTGCGGTCCGTGCTCTACATGGCGGCCCTCACCGCTCAACGATGCAACCCGGTGATGAAGGCGTTCAGCGACCGCATGAAGGAACAGAACAAACCGGGCAAGGTCATCCTGACGGCGATCATGCGCAAGCTGCTCACCACACTGAACGCCATCGTCAAAACCCAAACACCCTGGCAAAAGCAAAGCCTCGGAATCGCTTAAAAGCGACTTGACAAAGAACACAGTCGCTCTG
>JANLRE010000956.1:0-4613 GCA_031368205.1 Fimbriiglobus sp.
CTAACGACCAAGCTCAGTAGCCAGCGGGGCTGAAGAGCCGTTGAACCATGAAAACATATGTCCTCCGCCACTCAGGGGCAGCGCCCGGTTAAGCGTCCGCCGCCGGCTTTGGACTGCGCCCCCGGATCGCCCTACCGACCACCTGCCCGAGCCGCCCCGCCGGCCACATCACCACCGTGAACACCAGCGCGATCAACTGCAACAGGAGGAACTCGTCCACCGCCACGGCCAATGAGAAGACCGCTGCGGCGACGTGGAGCGCGGCCGGCAGGAGTGTGACGCCGAGCCGCCGGCGGCTGCCCAGACCGGCCGCCAGGGCCGCGCCCACAGCCCCATTGACCCCGGCCGGCACCGATGTAGTCAGGAGCAGCAGAGCGTACTTGGTGTCCACCTCGGGCCACGCCCAGCCCCGCGCGAGGGTGTCGCTGGCGTTGGCCATCAGCACGCTGACCGGGCCGATGGCCAACCCGACCGCGAACCCGCAAACGGTCGCCGCCGATGTGCGAATGATGCGACCCACGTTATCCCTCTACTGCGTCGCCTAACGACGCAGCCCAGCAGCCAGCGGGCTGAAGAACCGTTGAACCATGAAAACCGTGCGTGGCCCCGCCACCTACCGCAGCGTCTAGTTATACCGCCTCTCGACCGCACACCGGATACGAACCCACTACGACGGCTGCGAACCTCACGCACACTTCCTTGTGCGAGGTCAGTATCAACCGATGCTCAAAGACATCATCGACACGGTCCAACTCGTCGTAAAGTAGCTCCTCCTTCGGAATCCGAATAGCGTCACGGAGAACCGAGAGAGATGCGGCATCCAGGGTGGCAGCCGAGTATTTGATGTTCAAATCGCAATAGCCCCGCTGTCGATCACCGCACCGGAGCCGGAGCTTTAGCTGTGCCGACTTGGGTTCGTACTGCACGTCGAGCATCAGGCCGTCATGGTTGTCAACTTCAGCGAGCGCGAGCACGTCTTGCGGGAGCCGCAGTGCCGCGATATGAAGCCGGTATTCGGTCGGCGCGGCGTTAAAAGCCGCGTCGGTCAGTTCGCCGCTGAGCCATTCCTTTGTGAAGAATCGCATACGGTGCTATCACTCCGGGTATACCGCCAGGCCGCGCGAAACCAAGCCGCCGAACTGGTGAATTGACAGCACCAGTTCTGGCTAATCCGTCAGGGTGTTCTGCCTGATACGTATCAGACTCGTCACGGTATCTCGGCGAGCCATCCGAATCCACCGCACAGTGTTTGAATGCATCAGACGAGAATCAACCGTAAAGTCTAAGAATCCGACCGGCGGTCGGGGTGGGTCTGGCAAAGTTTTCTGGCACTCGTTCTGGAACGGGTTTTCGGCCCTGAAAGGGTCGCTCTATCAGCCCAGGGCCATGCCCTGGGAACTGGCACCCAGGGCATGGCCCTGGGCAAACAGAACGTGCCTTTCAGGCCCGAAAACCAAGAGAATTCACCCGCCCGATAAAAATTGACTAGCCCCCGTTGGCGGTAACGCCAATGACGTTGCGTATTCTGTGGGCGAGAAGCCGAAACCCCTCGCTTCAGCCGACTGGTTTGCCCGCGACTTCTTTCGCCAATTCGCCGACGCGGCGCAAATCGAGTTTACCGCTGCCCAACACTGGGAATGCTTCGATCAGGAAGCAATCGCGGTGGTCCGGAATCCAGAGGTTGGGGAGGCCCCGTTGCCGAAGTTGGTGAAACATCGCTTCAAAATGCCCACTGACGCAGGACAGGTGTAGCACGACGACCCGTTCGCCGCGTTTTTCGTCCGGCACGGCGGCCACGGCTAAAATCCGGTCTCCGTTGTACCCCAAGATGTCGTGCATCTCTTCGTCGAGTCGTTCCAGGGGAACCATCTCACCGGCGATCTTCGCAAACCGGCTGACGCGGCCGGTAATCCGAATGAACCCCTCGTCTTCGATCAGCCCGATGTCGCCCGTCATGTACCAGCCGTTGTGGACGACTTGGCCCGTTTTTTCGGGCTGGTTCAAGTAGCCGAGCATGACGTTCGGCCCTTTCACGCCGATCATTCCCTCTGAACCGTGCGGCAACGGCGACAGCGTCTCGGGGTCGAACGTCTTCGCGCACACGTTCGGGATCGGTTGGCCGACCGTGCCCATCACGTTGGCTTTCTGCGTCACGCCGCCGAATGTGACATCCGGGATGTTGACGCTGACGACCGGAGTGAGTTCCGTGCAGCCGTAGCCTTCAAACGGCAGCACGCCAAACTTTTCGCGGAACTCTTCGGCCAGCTTCACCGGCAGCTTTTCCGCACCGCACACGATGAGTGTTAAAGTTCTAAAGTCCCCCGGCTCCGTGCGACGAATGTAGAACCGCATGAAGGTCGCCGTGCCCAGCAGGATCGTGCATGCGTGTTTCTTGCACAACTCGCCGACTTCCTTGGCTTGGCGCGGGTCGGGGTAGCAGACCGTTTCCATGCCGATGACCAGCGGCATCCACAAGCAGATCGTGTACCCGAACGAGTGGAAAACTGGCAGCGTGGCGAGCATCCGGTCCGTATTGTCGAACGGAATCCCGCGTCGAAAGCCGTCGATGTTCATCGAGATGTTGCGGTAGCTCAGCATCACGCCTTTGGGTTCGCCGGTGCTACCGCTGGAGAACAAAATCGTGCTGAGGTCGTCGAGTTTGAGTTTGTGCAGACCCAGAATGAAGCGGTCCAGGAACCACCCCGGAAGCACCACCACCGCAACGAACCGGAGAAGCTTTCCCGTACCCGATAGCCCGGTAATGGCATCTTCGAGGTGGATCGTTGTGACGCCGTCCAGTAACGGCATCGGCAACTTCTGCAAGAAACGCTTCGACGAAATCACCGTGACGATACCGGCTTGCTTCAACGCGGACTGGAAGGCATCTTCGCCCGCAGTGTAGTTCAAATTCACCGCCGTCTTGCCGCAAAAGCTGAGCGCGAGATTGGCCAGCGTGGAACCCAACCCCGTGGGCAACCAGATCGCCACGTTCCCGGACGCACCGAGTTTGGGTTTCAACCAATCACTTAACCCCCACGCCCCGACGAGCAGACGGCCCCAGGTTAATTTACGTTCGGAGCCGGTCGCCACATCAACGGTAGCGAGTTTGAAGAGGGAGCGAAACCGACAGGCTTGCCGCACGAACAGTCGCGGCGCCGGCAAGATGAACCGACTTTGGGCGATGCCGCAATCGGCGTTCGCTTCTTGGATCGCAGCGCGTATTTCGGCGGCGGTCGAAGTGGGCGGCAACGGCTTCCCAAAGTACACCGCAACGTTCCGCCGAAACGGTCCCTCGGGCGTCTTCCAGAAAATCCGCCCCGTCTTCCAACTGAACAGCGTCCCCCAGAGGTTGTCGAGATGAGTCGGGATCACCGGCACGTTCAATTTGGCTAACTTCAGCACCCGCTCCATTCCCCGACCGAACGGCAACATCTGCCCGGTCCGCGTCAAGGTTTGTTCCGCGAACACGACCACGACTTCGCCCGCGTCCAGTGACGCCACGACTTGGTTCAAGGCGTCGATCATCGTCCGCGCACGGCCCCGCGAATTGTCGATGCGAATCGTGTAATGCCGCCCATACGACAGAATAAAACGCAACAAGGGGTTGCGGTAAAAGCCGGTCCAAATCACAAACCGCAACGGGCGTGGCGAGGCGATCCACAGCAATAGCCAATCGAAGTACGTCACATGATTGCAGACAATCAGCGCCGCCCCCGAGGTCGGAATGTGAACCCGATGGTAGACCGAAAATCGGTACAAAGCGTGCGTCACCAGCCAGAATAGTGGCCGCAACAATACCGGAAAGACCCACGCCAACAGGGCGTAAAGTGGAAAGAGGATAAGGAATAGCCACGGGCCGAGATCGAGAAACGGGTCGAAGGAGAGATCCGCGAACAGCAACCCGGTCGCGGATGGAAACAGGACCATCGGCGCGAACCCTCAGCAAGGAATGACAACACGATCAGAATGGGAATAGCGTATTCATTCCACTGGTGCCGTGAAGGGCACTTGGACTTGCACGCCGTTTGTAGCACGGTATATGACACCACTGATGCGAGATGTCTTTCCGGGCGGCACGAGGTGGATCATGGTTCGTAGCGGGGTTTGGTGCTTGCTGCTCACCACGATGACGATAACGGTGGTGGGATGCTACACGCCGAAGCACGACGTGAGCGTGCCACTGGTGGAAGAGTTCAAAGTGGCGCCGAAGGAGTCGCGGTTCGATAACCCACCAGAACAGGGTTACCGCAAACCGCCGATCAAGAAAGAGTTCAAGCCCGGCATGGGCGGCCCCGGTATGGGCGCCCCAAGCATGGGTGGCCAGGGCCAATAGCACGACGGGAATCGAATCTCAGACTATTTAAGCCCACACGGCCAAACCGTGTGGGCTTTTTCGTTCTGCATGTCAGATGATCGGGTCTGGTCAGTTTTTCTGGCACTCGGTCATCACTGGGTTTGCGGCCCTGAAAGGGTCGTTCTGTCAGCCCAGGGCCATGCCCTGGGGACCGAGCGACGATTGGGTTTTCGGCCCGATCCGGACGGCTCGTACCCAGAGGTATCCAACCGAATCAACTGTCCCTTCGAGAGTTCCCAGGGCATGGCCCTGGGCTGAC
>JANLRE010000220.1:0-1839 GCA_031368205.1 Fimbriiglobus sp.
GCTCGCAGTCCTACAGACTGCTAGGACTAGCGGTCCGGGAACCCAGGGTTACGCCGAAGCGGCTCACCCTGGGTATGTCTGTCAGCCTTTCAGGCTGAGACTTTTTTCGGTGCGGACCCAGGGCGTCGTCGCCAAGCCTCCTTGCCCTGGGCTGGGTGTTCCCAGGCTTTCAGCCTGAAGACAAAGAATGCCAGTGCAGTGAACAAATTTCCCACCAACTCCAGTGATGCTTACCCTTATTTGCCAGCCTAACCCTTCGCGTTTCGGGTTCGGTGCCTTCGTTCTCTGGTTTGGGCAGCGGGTTGCGTGCTTGCCGGAAGTAACGATTTTAGGCCCATTTTTCGTGCGGTGATTGTCCGCGTTGCGTGTGACAACTTGTCTGGCACTTGATTTGCAAGCTGGCTTTCTGACAGATTTGCATGGAATCAACCCTATTTTGCCCACGGCGAGGAACAGTATGGCTTCCACTTTGTTAGCGACTGCAGTGAAATCGGCGGCGGGACCGAACTCGACGATTGCCCGAGCGACGCAAGCGTTGCCGTCAAGCGTGACCAACGTGAGTAGTTTTGAACGCTGGGTCTCGCTGGCGGCGGGCGGGTATCTCACGGCATTCGGGCTGTCGGGGCGCGGCCCTGGTGTCGTCTCCCTCGTGTCGGGTGGCTATTTGCTTTACCGCGCGGCGACGGGCAACTGTCCGGCCTATCAGGTACTCGGGGTGAGCATGAGCGACAGCACCGCCCCGAATTCGGCAGTTGCGGCGGGGCACGGGTCGCGGGTGGACTGCGCGGTCACGGTGCTAAAGCCTGCCGCAGAAGTCTACGCCTTCTGGCGGGACTTCGAGAACCTCCCCCGCTTCATGAAGCACCTGGTCGATGTCGATACCACGGCGAATGGTCGTTCTCACTGGGTCGCGGAAGGCCCGCTTGGGCTGAAGGTGGAGTGGGACGCGGAAATCATTTCCGACATCCCGAACCGGGTCATTTCGTGGCGGTCCTTGCCGGGCGCTGATGTGAACTCGGCTGGTTCGGTTCGCTTTGAAGAACTGCTTCAAGGGCGCGGAACCGAAGTGCGTGTGGAACTGAAGTACGACCCGCCGGCGGGCAAGGTCGGGTCGGCGATTGCGAGCCTGTTCGGGGCGTCCCCGGCACACCAAATTCACGAAGACCTCCGCCGGTTTAAGCAGATCCTCGAAGCGGGTGAAATTCCGACGACCAAAGGCCAATCGAGCGGCCGCCGCTAATTCCGATCGTTCTCGTTTCTCGAACTCTCACCATCGGAGCTGACAATGAAGGCTGTGTGCTGGCGTGGCAAGAAGGACGTTGCGGTCGAGCAGGTGCCCGACCCGCACGTGATTAACCCGCGAGACGCCGTGATTAAGATCACGAGCACCGCGATTTGCGGGTCCGACCTCCACCTTTATGACGGCTACATTCCGACGATGGAAGCCGGCGACATTCTCGGCCACGAGTTCATGGGCGAGGTGGTCGAAGTCGGCAAGAAAGTCACCAACCTGAAGGTCGGCGATCGCGTGGTGGTGCCGTTCACGATTGCGTGCGGCGGGTGCTTCTTCTGCAAAAAGACCCTGTTCTCGGCGTGCGACAATTCCAACCCCAACGCGGGGCTGGCCGAAAAAGTCTACGGCTATTCCGGGTCCGGGCTGTTCGGGTTTTCCCACATGCTGGGTGGCTACGCGGGTGGCCAAGCGGAGTACGCGCGGATCCCGTTCGCTGATGTCGGGCCGCTGAAAGTTCCGTCCCACCTGACGGACGAGCAGGTGCTGTTCCTGTCGGACATCTTCCCCACGGGGTACATGGCCGCCGAGAACTGCGCCATCGAACG